>NZ_JBZRPK010000578.1:0-8194 GCF_058382125.1 Haloferax sp. s1 | reverse complement strand
GTGGAGAGGATGGTCGTCAGGACGATAAGCGGCATGCTGATGCCGTCGACGCCGACCATCCAGTGGAGGTCGTACTGGCCGAGTTGCAGCCAGACGACGTCTGTTTCGAACGCGGCCGTCCCGCCCAGAAGGGCGTTCCCGCTCGCGTCGTACTGTTGCCACATAAAGAGGCTCCCGACGACGGGAACCAGACTCAGCGCGAAGGCCGCCTTGCCGGCGTACCGGTCCGGCAGGACGAATGTGACCAGCGCGGCGAGGAACGTGACTGCGATGAGCGCTTCGATTATCATGCGAACCAACCTCCAATCAGACCGAGACCAAGGAGCAACGCCGTCAGCCCGAGCGTGAGGAGTGCGGCGTAGTTGCTCACTACACCGGTCTGGAGGCGCTTCACGCGGCCGCCAGCGAACAGGCTCACGCTAGAGATACCGTTGACGACGCCGTCGACGATACCTTGGTCGAACTTGTCGAGGACGCGCGAGATGGGCTGGACGACGCCGGTGGCGATCCAGACCTGGTACTCGTCCTGGTAGTAGTTGTTGTACAGCGTAGTCTTGATACCGCCGAGCTTGTCGGTGTGTTCGACAGGCTCGGGGACGTTGTACAGACGATAGGCGACCCCGGCACCAGCGAGTGCGAGGCCGAGCGAGAGTGCGCCCGGACCGAGCGAGCCGATACCAGCCGGGTGGATACCCGCGCCGACACCGCTTTCGAGTACTTCGAGGTAGTGGTGTGCGGTCAGCGAGCCGAAGCCGTGGTCGAGCCAGTCGTGGAGGAACGCGAGGTGCATCCCCGTCAGTTCCTCGACCGGCGCCATGTTCACGAGACCAGCGACGGCCGCGAGCGTCCCGAGGACGATGAGCGGGAGCTTGACGTTCCAGCGGACGCCGTGGGGGTCGCGTGCCGTCTCAGTGCGCGGCTTCCCGTGGAAGGTGAGAAACACCATCCGGAAGGTGTAGAAGCCGGTGAAGAACACGGCGAGCAGACCCATCGCGTACGCGGCGAGGAGGATGGTCCCGAGACCACCCTCGGTTCCGAGACCGTGGTTGAGTGCCTCATAGAGGACTTCGTCCTTCGACCAGAAGCCCGCGAACGGGACGATACCCGCGAGCGCGAGCGAACCGGAGAGGAACGTGTAGTAGGTCACGGGCATCTTGTCCTTCAGGCCGCCCATGTCCCACATGTCCTCGTTGTGGTGCATGGCGATGATGACCGAACCAGCACCGAGGAACAGGAGCGCCTTGAAAAAGGCGTGCGTCATGAGGTGGAACGTCGCCGCGACGTAACCACCGGCACCGAGCCCGAGCATCATGTAGCCGTACTGGCTGATGGTCGAGTACGCGAGCACCTGCTTGATTTCGCGCTTGACGAGACCCATCGTCGCCGCGAAGAGGGCCGTAAAGCCACCGATGAGGGCGATGATGGCGAGCGTCGTCGGGGTCAGCGCGTAGAAACCGTACATCCGGGCGACGAGGTAGACACCGGCCGCAACCATCGTTGCTGCGTGGATGAGTGCGGAGACCGGGGTCGGACCTTCCATCGCGTCCGGAAGCCACGTGTGCAGGGGGAACTGCGCGGACTTCCCGACGACGCCTCCGAGAACGAGGAGGCCGACGACGGTGAACCACGCCTGTTCACCCATGCCGAGGAACGTGTTGACCGCGTGTTCGCCGTGGAGCGCTTCTTCGGCGAGCACCGGGAAGGCTTCGGGACCGGCGAAGGCTGCGGAGCCGAACGTCGCGAAGACCGCGACGACGCCGATGAGGAAGAAGTAGTCACCGAAGCGGGTGACGAGGAACGCCTTCTTCGCTGCGCTCGGCGGGCCGTCCTGGCGGAACCAGAAGCCGATGAGCAGGTAGGAACAGAGACCCACCAGCTCGAAGAACATGAACGCCATGAGCAGGTTGTTCGAGACAACGAACCCGAGCATCGAGGCGCTGAACAGGCCGAGTGCGGCGTAGTACCGCGGGAGGCCCGTCTCGCCCTCGTCGTTCATGTAGCCGAGACTGAAGATGTGGACGAGGAACGCGATGAGCGTCACGATGACCAGCATCATCGCCGACAGCGGGTCGATGAGGAGGCCGAAGTCGAGCGTGACGGCGTCACCGACACCGGTCGCCCACGTGTAGATGTGTTGGTTGTAGGTCTGTCCACCACTGACGGAGAAGAACGTCGCCACGGCGAGGGCGAACGACCCTCCCGTTGCGCCGATACCCGCCAGGGCACCTCCCTTCGGCATGTACCGTCCCGCCCCGAGTGCGATCAGGAACGAGAGGAACGGAAGGAGGACGATGGCCGGAGCGAATTCGAGAATACCTGCCATAAATTTACCACCTCATCGTGGTCGCTTGCATCACGTCCACGTCGTCGAAGTTGCGGTACAGTGTGAGGATGATACCGATACCGACCGCGACTTCGGCGGCGGCGAGCGCCAGCACGAAGAGACCGAACGTCTGTCCCGTCACGTTCCCCCAGTAGTAGGAGAATGCGACGAGGTTGATGTTCGCGGCGTTCAGCATCAGTTCGACCGACATCAGGAACAACAGTGCGTTCCGACGGGTCAAGAGACCGAAGATACCGATGCAGAACACGGCGGCCGACAGCACGAGGTAGTACTGTGCGGGTACCATCAGTTGTCACCCTCCGTGTCGTCGAACAGCGTTCGCTTGAGTTCGCGACCACCATCGGTCAGGATGGTCCGCACCCGGCCGGATTCGTCCTCGCGACGTGCGAGGAGGACGGCACCGACGAGCGCTGCGACGAGAACGAGGTCGATGATTTCGAATGCGACCAGCATGCTCTCGCCCGCGACGTCTCCGAAGTCGAGATTGAACATCGAATAGCCGATGCTCGCGGTTATGTTGGCTCCTTCCGCGAACCCCTGTGGGTTCGGGAACGACGCACCGAGGAACACGACTGCCATCACGACGAACAGCGCGGCGGCAGCGAGTCCGGGCACGAGGTGCGAACCGAGTTTCAGTTGCGGTTTCGTTGTCATGTACTACTCACCTCCGGATTGATACGCGTCAGCATCACGGCGAACGTGATGAGAATCAGCACCCCGCCGACGTAGACGAGGACTTGCATGGCGGCGACGAACTCCGCCTGCAACATCACGTAGTGCACCGCGACGCTCAAGAGCGCGCCCCCGAGCAGGAGTGCGGAATGCCAGATGTCCCGCACGAGGACGACGCCCAGGCTGCAACCCACGGTGATGAGGGCGAACAGCGCGAACGCGATGGTTTCATAAACCATTGTGTGTGTCTCCTTGAGATATCCCTTTGAACATTTCGAGAACGTCCTCAGCGCCCGGTACCGGACGCAGGCTGACGGTACTCGAACGATTCACTCGCGGTCATGTTATTGATAGTCGACCTCTCCTTCGCCCTCGCCAATCCACGCGTTGCGGTCGGGGTTGCGGGAGTTGAGCGGGTCGATATCCTTGTACCACGGGACGTTCTTGAGCTGTTCTTTGTTGTAGACGAAGTCGTTCTTCGTGTCCGCCGTGAACTCGAAGTTCTGCGTGAGTAGAATAGCGTCGACGGGGCAGACCTCCTCACACAGTCGGCAGTAGATACACTGGCCGATGTGCAGGTTGTACTGCTCGCCGTTGCGCTTGTCGTCCTGAACGATCTGAATCGTATCGTTCGGACAGACGTTCTCACACTGACGGCACCAGATACACCGCTCTTGGCTGAACTTGTGGACGCCACGGAAACGCGGACTCACTTCGGGCGCGGTCTCGGGGTACTCGACCGTAAACGTCTGCCCGTCGAGTGCGTGTTTCAGCGTCACTGCCATGCCTTTCAGGATTCCAATCATGCAATCACCCCCACGATAATGGCCGTGAGAACCAGGTTGGCGAAGGACAGTACGAGCATGCCCTTCCAACCGACTTCGAGGAACTGGTCGACGCGAAGGCGCGGAACTGCGGAACGCGCCCACTGGGTGAACAGGAAGAACGCCCAGATTTTGATGACGAACCAGACGAATCCGGGCAGGAACGGCCCTGCCGGACCACCGAGGAACAGCGTCGCCGCGATAGCGCCGCCGAGGAAAATGTGGATGAACTCACCGAGGTAGATGAGCACGAAGTACACCGAAGAGTACTCCGTCTGGTACCCGGCGACAATCTCGGTCGGTGCCTCGGGGATGTCGAACGGGTTACGCCCGATTTCTGCGAGGTTCGCCACGATGAACAGCGCGAACGCGAACGGGTTCACGAACGCGAACCACGTCGGAATCGTGATGCCGGCGACGGAGATGAGCGGCTCTGCCTGAACGGCGACTATTTTGCTCATCTGGAGCGAGCCGGTGAAAATCACGACGGACGCGGCCGTGATGACGAGCGGAATTTCGTAGGCGATGTTTGCTGCAACGGCGCGGAGTGCGCCGATGAGCGAGAATTTGTTGTTCGACGCGTAGCCCGTCATGACGAGACCGAGCGACGCGATGGACGCGACAGCGAAGGCGAACGCGAGACCGGTTTCGGGGTCTGCGAGTTGGATGCCGTTACCCATCGGGATAACAGCGAACCCGAGCAGCGCCGAAAACGGAATAATCATCGGGGCGAGGTCCCATGCGGGGCGGTCAACACCTTCGGGAACGATGAGTTCCTTCGACAGGAGACGCACGGCGTCCGGGATAATGACGAGCAGCCCGAACGGCCCGATGCGGTTGACTGCGATACGGTCACCGAACGCGGCGGTAATCTTCCGTTTCGCCCACGGACCGGCGATTGCCGTCATGATGAGCATGATGTTGGCGATAATGAACGCGCCAACGAGCCCACCGACGACGTCGCCAAGGACACCTTCGAGACCGAGGAGACCGCTGATAGTCTCCGAAAGGGTCGCTTGCATGTACATTAGCGGTCCACCTCACCGAGAACGATGTCGAGGCTGCCGAGCGAGGCAATCATGTCCGGGATGAACTCACCTTCGGACATTTCGGGGAGCGTCTGGAGGTTCGAGAAACACGGACTGCGAATCTTGAACCGGGCTGGCTTGTCGGTGCCGTCGGCACGCATGTAGATGCCGAGTTCGCCCTTTGCGCCTTCGACGGCGCGATAGATTTCGGTGTCCTCGTCCGGCTTGAGCGTGCGCGGAACGTTCGCCTGAATGTTCCGCTCGTCTTCGGGCCAGTCTTCGAGCAGGTCGACACACTGCTGGATGATCTTGGCCGACTCCTCGACCTCGCGCATCCGCACGAGCAAGCGCGAGAAGTTGTCACAGCCGTCTTCGACGATGACATCCCAGTCGAGTTCGTCGTAGTAGCCGTAGGAGTCGTCACGACGGAGGTCGTAGTCGATGCCGGAGCCACGAGCGACCGGTCCGGTCGCACCGTAGCTCTTTGCGACTTCCGGCGGCAGGATTCCCGTCCCGACCGTACGGGCCTGGAGAATCTCGTTCGAGGTAATCATGTCGTGGTACTCCTCGAGAGCCTCCGGAAGGCCATCAAGGAAGTCACGAATCTTCTCGAAGAACTCCTCACGAGGCTCTGGGAGGTCCCAGACGACGCCACCGAGTCGGAAGTAGTTGAACATCATGCGCTGACCGGTGAGGTCTTCCAGAATGTTCTGGACGATCTCGCGGTCCCGCATGGCGTACATGAAGATGGCGGTGAAGTCGCCGTACACGTCCAGTGCGAACGTGCCGAGCGCAATCATGTGCGATGCGATACGGCACAGTTCGGCACCGAGCGTCCGGATAATCTGTGCGTACTCGGGGACCTCGATGTCCGCGAGGTCCTCGGCAGCGCGGGCGTAGGCCCACTCGTTCAGGAGTCCGGCCGAGATGTAGTCCCAGCGGTCGGGGTACGGCATAATCTGGTGCCGGTAGGTCCCTTGCTGGCACATCTGCTCCTCACAGCGGTGTAGGTAACCGATGTCGGGGTCGAGGTCGACGACCTGTTCACCGTCGACAACGGTCTTGACGTGAAGCACGCCGTGAGTCGCAGGGTGGTGGGGACCGATGTTGATGTACATCGTGTTCCCTTCTTCGGCACGATGGTCCTTTTCGAGCGGATTCGCGTGCTCACGGAGCGTCGCAATCTGCGGCCGTTCTTGGTCGTAGTCGAGACCCAGCGGGTGACCCTGCCACGTCTCGGGAAGGAGAATGCGGCGGTGATCCGGGTGACCCTCGTATTGGATGCCGACGAGGTCGTACGCCTCACGCTCGTGCCAGTCTGCCGTCCGGTAGACGGGCTCTGCCGTCTGGCTGACCGGGTCGTCCTTCGACGTCGGTACGACGACGCTGACCTCGTCGGTCCGGTCGTCGAACTTCGTCAGATGGTAGATGGACTCGTAGCGGTCTTCGTACTCCTGTGCGGTCACACACGAGAGGTGGTCGAATCCGGCTTCGTCGCGAAGCTTGAACAGCGCTTCCTGAACCTCGTCGGGGCGGATGACGAGGCCGGGCGCGTTCATGTGTTCTTCGCGGCCGATGACGAGGTCGCCGAGCACATCGGCGAGTTCGTCTCCGCGGCTGACGCCAGCTTCGAGTTCTGCGGCGTCCTCGGGTTGTGGTTCTTCGAGGCTCATGGTGAATCAGCCCAGTTGTACCGCATGACGAGGTCGTCTTCGTCGATCTGTGCGGCGAGTTTGTCGACGATTTCGTCGCGTTCGAGGTCGCCGAACTGCTCCAGTTCGTACGGCTTGACCGTGACGGGACTGGACTCGCCGTTTGCGATGCGCTCTTGGAGCTTCGCAATGCCGTAGATAAGCGCCTCCGGACGCGGCGGGCAACCGGGGACGTGGATGTCCACCGGAATGACCTCTTCTGCGCCCTTGATGACGTTGTAGCCCTCCTGGAACGGACCTCCCGAAATGGTGCACGACCCCATGCCGACGACGAACTTCGGTTCGGGCATCTGGTCGTACACGCGCTTCATACGCGGGGCGAACTTCGAGACAATCGTCCCGGGGACGATGATGACGTCCGCCTGTCGCGGCGAGGCACGCGGCACACCGGCCGCAAAGCGGTCCAAGTCGTGCTTAATCGCGTACGTGTGCATCATCTCGATACTGCAGCAAGCGATACCGAACTGCAGCATGAACATCGAAGACCCACGAACCCAGTTCATGAACTTGTCGAACTTCGTGAGGATGAACGGTGACGAGCCGAACGCCTCCCGAAGCTTCGAGTTGAACCGGTCGTCCGCACCCGCTATGCGGGCGTCGCGGGTCTCGGTCTGTACCTGTGTATCGTCAGTGACGAATGGTTTCTGTTCGCTACTCATGCTTGCCTCTCTGTCTTACGACGGTTCGCCTGCGGGCTTTTGACCCACTTGACGGCGCCGTTGCGCCACGCCCAGACGAGGCCGATGACGAGGACACCGATAAACAGCAGCATCGGCGTCAGAATCGTCGCCAGCGACGCGCCCTGTTCGAGGGCGGAGCGGTAAATGACCGTCCACGGGAAAATGAGGACAGTCTCGATGTCGAACACGACGAACAGCAACGCGACCATGTAGTACTGAATGTTAAACTGGACGCGTGCCGTGCCGGTCGGCACCTCACCACTCTCGTAGGTGGCACTCTTTCCTTGTTCCGGTACGCTTGGGCGCAGTAGCGCCGACACCATCATCATCGCTAACGGTATGCCGACACCGACAAGCCCCATCGCACCGATTGCAATCCAATCACTCATGCCGTAGTCTCCCTGACGTGCGGCGGTTAGAAGCGCTCCCCTATAAACATTGATTTGTGTGTTTCGGGCGCGAGAAGGCTTCTATTTAGAAAATACGCGAGAGACGCCCGGAACCGTGCGCCGGGAGGGTTTCACCGCCGAAAGCGGCTCTTCATCACCGGAAAAAACGACCGCAGATGGAGACGCAGTTGCCTACCGCGACGACTCTCGGAAACCAGTCACACCGAGGTCGTGCAGCGCGGCCGAGGTCTCAGCCACGTCGGCGACGAGGTCGTCGTGATACTCGACGAGACGGGCTTCGAGTTCGGAGTGTCCGCGCGAGAGCATCTGTACAGCCGAAAGGGCCGCGTTGAACGATTTCCCGGCGTCGACGGCGACGATGGGCGCACCGGTCGGCATCCCGATGACGGAGTCGACGGACTTCTCTTGGACGGGGACGCCGACGACGGGCGTCGGGTACGCGATGGATGCCGTCATGTTCGGAAGGTCCGCGGACTTCCCGCCTGCGCCCGCGATGATGACTTCGATACCGCGGTCGGCAGCCG
>NZ_JBZRPK010000580.1:0-8214 GCF_058382125.1 Haloferax sp. s1 | reverse complement strand
GGTCGGAAAAAGTGGACCGGCCCCGGCCGGGAGACCCGGGGGACCCGGAGAATGCCGCCGCCGGGGGGGAGGCCGCCCCCCTCCTTGCGGACGGCACCGAGGAGGTCCCGGTCCGCGTCACCGGCGTCCGGGAGGTCAGCCGAACGAGCCGTAACGTAGAGCGCGACCGTCGCAACAGCGGCGGCGATGCCGACGCAGACGAAGACAAGTTGCCACGACGCGGAGATGAATCCGAGTCGCTCCGTCACGTCGGGACCGACCGCGAGCACGAGGGTGACGAAGGGAGCAACGCTGACGGCAGCGAGTTGGCTGGCGGTGCCGTGGATACCCATCGCGCGGCCGACGCGCTCGGGGTAGAGTTCGCTCACGAGCGGGTTTGCGGCGACGAAGTACGCACCCGAAGCGAGTCCCATCGAGACGGCACCGACCATCAGCATCTCGATGGAGTTCGCGCTGGCAGTAACCGCCGAAGCGACGACGAGCACGACACCGGTACCGAGGACGACCCGATGCCGCGGGACGCGGGTGAGAAGCCATCCCGTCGGGACGCGAAGGCTGGCGCTGCCGAGCCAAACGAGAGTCGCAACGAAGCCGACCGTGGCACGGTTTACGTCGAAAAACGCGATGAACTCTCCGAGGAGGGGCGCGAAGACGACCCGCGCCAGATTGACGAGCAACACCATTCCGCAGAGAGTCCCAAAGAGGCGGCCACGTGACACGCTCGAAAGCGCGCACCGCGGGATGACAACCCTTTCGAACCGGGTTTTCGTTGCCGGGTCGGCGGCGGCTTTTTATGTTCGTTACGCAAACGATACAGTATGAAGACAACTCGGAAGGGGCTTCGTGACGGGGAGTTGGAAAAGGACACGTACGAGCGGTTGACATGTTCCGAATGCGGAAAATCACTGAAAAAGAAAAACGACCCCGCTGAAGTGTTCTCCGTCCGTACCTGCCCCGACTGCGAGCGCGAGTGGAAAGAACTCAGGTAGGCGCAGAGAAGACAGCTAGGAGAAAGAAGACAGTTAGGCGCGAGAGGGAGGCATCTCGCGACCAGCACTCACTCGAATACGGAGTCGAACACCCGCGCACCAAGCGGGTCGAACGTCCCGGCGGCAATATTCTCTGCGACGTGTTCTGGCGACGACGCACCGACGAGCGCCGCCGTTACGCCGGGTGCGCTCCGTGAGAAATTGAGTGCGCGCTGTGCCGGTGTGTCGCCGGAAAGCGCCGAATCGACTGACTCCGGAATACCATCTGCGAGTTCGCCTTGCGCGATGCTCGCGCTCGTGAACACGTGCAGGTCGTGTTCGTGGGCGTACCAGAGCGCGCTCGTCAACTCGCCCGATTCCGTCTCGTGAGCGTCGACGGTGAAGGCGTCCGCCATCACGACGTTAAACGGGAGTTGGATGGCTTCGAGTCCCGATTCGTCGTTGCCGACGGTCTCTGCCGCGCGTTCTGCCCGCCGGACGACTTCGGGAAGCGAGAGGTACGAATCGTGCTCGGGGGGGACCCGAAACGCCTCCCACGTGGCGACGCCGTAGCGGCCGATATCCTCGGCGGCGACGCGCCGTTCGAGCACCTCGAAGGCCGCCTCGATACGGTCGTACACCGTCTCGCGGTCGGCGATAGCTAACTGCGTTTCTGGGTTGTGGAGGTAGTAGCAGTCGATATGCTCCAATCCGGTCAGGTCGAGCGAGCGGTCGACCATCTCGTCGATGAACTGTGGGGCGATAGTATGACTGCCGTGGGCGAGTTCGTCCGGTTCGGCGAGTCCCGCATCGAGGACGGTCTCGCGAATGTACTGTCCGGGGTCGTCGGGACGGGTCCGGTCGAAGGGAATGAACCCGGCTTTCGAGGCAATCGCGATAGCGTCGCGGTCAATCTCGGCCTCGCGGACCGCGTCGCCGACGACGCGCTCTGACCGCCCGTATCGGTAGTTCGATGCGGTGTCGATGAAGTTGATTCCGTTTTCGAGCGCGAGGACGAGCGATTCGCGGTAGCGGTCGTCAACCTCGTCCGTCGGGTCGCCGAGATACGTTCCGATGCCGATACTGGAGACGACGCCGGGTCCGAAACGTCGAAAGAACGTGCGGCCGAAACTGTCGCCGAACCGGTCACGGTAGGCCCACGTGCCCCGTCCTGTAGCCATGGGCGACCCTACGACTGCTGGCTGTTAAGGCCCACCGGTCGATGACGGGAGACGGAGAGAAACCGGTCGCGCTGAATTCACCCTCAAATATCGCCCGAGAGTGACTCGAAGACGCGCTCGACGAGTTCGTCTCGGGCGATTCCGTTGCCGTTTCCACCGTCGGCGACGACTTCGGGGCGGATGATTTGTCCGCCGCCCATCCGGGCGTGGCCACCGGCGCTCGACCCGCGGTAGTCCTCCAACGCGGCTTCGAGGGTCCGACCCATGTGGACGCGGTCGTCTCGGGAACGACCCGAGAGATAGACGTTTCCTTCGCGTTCGCCGCAGACGACTGCGGCGGTGACGCCTTCGAGTTGAATGAGTTCGTCTGCCGCCTGCGGAATGGCGTCGACGTTCGAGAGCGTGCCGATGTCGGCGACTGCGAACGGGCCGCGAACGTCCCGGCCGGCGATGGCGCGAGCCTTCGCTTCGAGCACCTCTCGGGAGACTTCGGGGTTGGCGATGCGGTCGAGGTGGTCTTCGTTGACGCCGGGGAAGAGATAGCCCGCGGCGTCGAAGTCGGCCGACGAACACCCGGCAGTCAGGTGCTTTGTGTCCGTGAGAATTCCGTAGACGAGTCCCGTCACAACCTGCGAAGGGACGGTGTACGTCGAGTTTACCTCGCTTGCGTGCATGTCCGGCGGAACGGGCTTCGCGCCAACGTCTCGGAAGTACTCCGCGATGATGCTCGAACACGCGCCATAGTCAGTTCGTACGTCGGTAAACGCCTCGCCCGTCCCCTCCCCGGGATGATGGTCGACGACGGCATACGGGAGGATACCTTCGGCACCGGCGAACCCCCGCGCCGTGTTGTGGTCGACCAGAATGACCGCCTCGGCGGCGAGGTCGCTCACGTGGTCGATTGGGTCTAAATCAAGTTCGAGAACGGTCCGAAACGCGCGGTTTTCCTGGTGTCGAATCTGGCCGGCAAATTGAATCGTTGGTGTTGTCCCCACCTGTTCGGCGAGACAAGCGACCCCGATTGCGGCGGCCATCGCGTCGGGGTCCGGATTCGGATGCATGAGAACTGCGACTTCGTCTACGTCTTCGAGTGCCTCGGCGAAGCGCTCCCCCCTCGTCCGCTTAAATCGAACGGCGGCATAGAGGGCGAGCGCGATGACACCCAGACCGACGACGACTGCCGCCGCAACCTCCGGGTGCGTACTGACGAACGAGCCGAGAGACTCGAAGAGTGCACCCGAATCGAACTGTCCCACCGGACCAAACATACACCAAACGACCGGGGCCTATGGTATGAATATTCCCCCTAATTGGTTGTTCTCGGCTGACAGACCGTGAATCCGTGAACCTATCGAACGGTAAGAACGCTCATACTGCCGACTGTAAGTCCGTGAAGAATTTCGGCACCTCGGGGTACCGAATATTTTGAACCAGTTACAGCCGACAGTATCAGGAGTGGGTTGCCCGATAGGCGTCGATTGCCGCACGGTAACCCGCTCGATACGTCGGGTAGCTGAACTCATAACCGAGCGTACAGAGGTACTCGTTCGAGCAGCGCTTACTCGTCAGGATGCGACGCCGAACCACCTCCGAGAGGTCGTCCGCGGCGAGTCGCTCTTCTTTCGTGCGCTTTTCCGGCCGCGGAACGCCACACTCGTCGGCGAGCCAATCGGCGAACTCGTGTTTCGAGACCGGTTCGTCGTCGACGACGAGAACCGTCTCGTCGCGGGCGCAGTCGGTTTCGAGAAGGTACTTGATGGCTCCCGCGGCGTCGTCGCGGTGAACCATGTTGAGGTAGCCTTCGGTGACCGGCCCGTTCAGATAGCGTTCGAGTCGGTATCGGTCCGGGCCGTAGAGTCCGGCAAAGCGGGCGACCGTTCCTTCGATTCCCTGTGCTCCCGCGTACTCGCGGGCGATGCGCTCCGCCTCGGCCAACACGCGCGTCTTGTCGGTTGTCGGGTCGAGTGGCGTCGATTCATCGACGAACGCCCCGTCGTGGTTGCCGTAGACGCCCGTACTCGACGTGTAGACGAGCCGCTCCGGCGACGACCTGCGACCGGCGAAGTGGTCGATAGCCGTCCGGAGTCCGTCGACGTAGATGGTTCGGGCGGCGTCAGCCCCACGGCCGCCAGAGCTTGCGGCGAAAACGAGGGTGTCCACGTCAGGGACTGCGTCGAGGCTGTCGGCGTCGGTTACGTCGGCGCGGACTGCCTCGGCTCCGGTGTCAGAAACGGCGTCAAGACCGGCGTCGGACCGGCGGACTCCCCAGACATCGTGGCCGTCGGAAACGAGTTGTCGGGCGAGTTCGAGACCGACGTAGCCACAGCCGAGGATGGCGACCCTCATCGCTCGTTTCGGACGGCGATGACGTGGTGGATGGCGGCCAGTTCATCGAGCGTGGCCGCGGTACGCCCTTCGATAGCCTGTTGAATCTCCTGTCCCGAGCGGACGATATCGACCTCGGAGGAGAGCGTATCCACATCGAGGATGCCGCTCGTCATACCCATGAGGAGGTGGTCGCGGAACTCCCACACGATGGCGTCGGCATCCGGGTAGTCATCGGTGAGCGCAAGGATGGATGCGGCCTGTTCGAGCGTCAACTCCAACACGCCGTTCGAGAGGAGGTCTTCAGAAACACCGGCGGCGTCCGCGGCAGCGTCCGCACCCGCGGTGGCGACCGCATCACGGATTTTGTCCTCGTAGGCGACCCGAAGCTCGTCGAGCGACACGGCCCCGGGTTGGGCTACGGCGTCGTGCAACATACATCACGTTTTGCGCATCGAAGCGGCAAAACGGTTGTTACTCGGCACGAAACGTGCCGGAGAACCGTGAGCTGTGTCCACCGACTGCAGTCGAAGCCGCGTTACACCTCACGGCAGTCGGCGGGAACAGTACAGCCCGGTCCGCCTTTCCAGCCGTCAGAGCGCTCGTCGGCGTTTCCGTCCACGTCGCCGACACCGACACCGGACGCTGGCACGGCAACGACGATAGCTGTCTCCACCTCGAAGGAGACTCGCTCGCCGTGACCAACCGTTTCAGCCGTTCCGTTACCGTTCCAATCGAGGGCGACAGTCGACCCGTCGCGGGCGTAGGTCAGCGATTCAGTGTCGCCGCGGGCGTGGACGCGGAACTGGCCGAACTCGCCCGAGATGGCAACGTCCCAGACGTTGACTGTCGCGTACCAGTAGCCGGGAATCGGGGCGACCGGCATACCAGCGGGAACACGCTTGAACGAGCGATTGAAGCGCGATTTGAGCGTCTTGTTTACGCGGTTCGTGACGGCGTTTTCGGTCGCCCTCATCGCCGCATCCGTGGTTGTCGTCGCGACTGCTTCCTGTCGGACTGTCCGGGTCGTCTCGACCGTCCGGTTCGTAAGTCGCTGCGGGACCGTCGAACGACTGTTCTTGCGGGCGGACTTGAAGGCCGCTTCGAGACGCAGTTCGAGGATGTCTGCTTCGACCGTGCCTGTGCCCGCGACTTCGGTTGCGATGAGCCGCGCGGCGGTCCCGTTGGTGATAGCGAGAGCCTTGTTCGCGGGGTTGTCCCATCTGCCGAAGACGGTCTCAATGGTGGACTGTCGTTCTGCCAGTGAGTAGTTCGTGTGCTCTGCGAGGACCCCATGTGCAGCCTGCTGGGCGGGTCTAGTCGCTCGAATGACGGCGGTTTCGAGTCTATCGCGGCGGTCTTCGAGAGACTCATTCGTTCCGTTCGAGGCTGCAAGTGTGTCATCTGCGGCGAGGAGTGCGTGGGCCGCGGTTCGAAGCGAAACACGACGCTGAGCGCCGAAAATCGGTTCGAGGACGGTGTCGGTGGCGTCGCCGTAGGGGAGCGTGAACAGGTTGGTGTTACGGGCGACAAGCGGGTGGTACGTTCCATCCCGAGCGACAGTCGGCACGGCCGACCCGGAGAGGCCGCTGAGCGAGAGATACATCGGGTCCGCATCGGGAACGAACCTGACGCCTGTTTGGTTCGTCGTTCGGTTCGTGCGCTTCGACCCGAGGACAGACCGGGCAGTTCGCTCGGCGGACACCGCCGTTGAGAGTGAGCCGACGTCCGCATTCTGCGCCGCGTCGCTGGCGGCACCCGTGGCGGCAGCGGTCTGGTTCGCGCGGCGGTCGAGTTCGGCCAGCACGCGGTCGAGGTAGGCGGCGCGAACTGCGACGCGCGCCCGGTCGGAAACACCGTCGTAGGCAGCGGGACCGTCGATCAGGGCGCGTCGGTCGGCTCGGAGACTGGCGGCGAGTTCCGCTGCGAGGTTCACCTCGCCCGCGGCGAGCGCTCGCGCGGAAACGGTCTGGCTTCGGTTCCGAACGCGCTGATGGAGGTCGACGAGATCCGAGCGAACCCACGCGCCGAACTTCGGGGCCTGAGGTGCGACAGTCGTCTCGGACGGCGGTACATCGCCCGCGGCAACATCGCGTGCGAGGCCGTCGAATCCGCCGTGCGTCGAAACCACGTCTTCTGCATCAGTCACGGCGGCGGCGAAGTTTTCTCCGTCGAGCACGCCGCCAATCGAAGTCGCGGGGTCGATGGGGCGCGCCGGACCGGGAACCGAGTGCGGGTCGATGACGACCGCGAGGTCGACGCGGGTTTTCGTTTTCGTCTGTTCTTGTGTCTGAATCGTCTCATTCCCGTGACTCCACGTTCGGACGGTCGTCTCGCGGGTCGTCACCACACGCGAACCGGTATCGACAACGACGGTATCGGGGGAGAGCGCAGGCGTGCGCGTCGGCACCGCTGTAACAGACACGTCCGAATCCGTCGTCTCTTCGACCAGTTCCCATTCTGTTCCGAGGTCTATCGGTGCGGTGTCGATATCTTCGATGACTCGCACGTCGGACTCGACAGACACGGTTGCGCTGTGTGCGTCCGTAACCACGCCGTCGAACGAAGGACCATCACCGCGGCCGTCGAGCAGCGAGACGAGCGCGCTGTCGGCCGCCGGGCCGACCGATGCGTTAATCGTTCGGTTCGACGGGACTGTCTTCGGGGGCGTGTCTGCCTCCTTGTTCGGGGCGGGAAGCGCATTCGCAAGCTCGGGTGCGGCGGGGATACCCGTCTGGGAAAGCAGGCTCTGGGCACCAGCTTGGACGGCTGCTCGGCCCATCGCACCTCTGGCATCGGCGTCGGTGGTTCCGAACGTCTGTTGTTCGGTGAGGAGGACGCCGGCGTTCGTCGCCAACGCGGCGTGGTCGTTCGAGACGACGTTCTCGATAGGCGCGCCTGCGTACTGACTCCACCCACGCGTCCATGCGGCGGCCCAGAGCGCGGTCGTGACCGTCGCATCCAACGTTCCACCGTTCGTCGCGCCTGCGGTGAGTCGGTGTTCGAACGTCTCGGTTCGGTCGTGGAGCGCGAGGACGGGCGTCCGAACGCCGACGGTCGTCGTAATCAATTCGTCGGCGACCCGGTTCCCGCCGCGCTGCACGTCGACGGAGATGTTCTCGACGGTTGCGACGAGAACCGTCCCGTTCTCACGGGAGTCGATAGAAACCCGTTCGAGCGCCGCGCGAAGACTGGATTCGTTCGTCGGCCGGGGGAGCGAAACCGAGGCGTTGACGCCACTGCGCTGCACCGAGACGGCCCGAAGTCGCTCGGATGCGGCGAGCGCAATTCGGAGTCGAAGGTAGTCGCGGAACGTCTGGTTTTCCGAAAGCACTCGGCCGACCGTCGTGTTCGCCGGTGTCGTGACCGGATTCGCGGCGGCTTCGCGTGCCGCGCCTCCGACGGCCGCGCGGGCTGCGGCGTCGGCTTGCGCGGGTGGGCGGCCGGCCGCCGCGGCGTCGCGGCGGGCTGCGACGGGGGCGTGAGTAGAGAGCGCGCCGGAGAACGTCGCGCTCCCGACGAGCAGGAGCACGCCGAGCAAGGCGAAGGGCACGCGGCCGCGCTCGTCGCCTGCGAGCCTCATATCGACCACGTCCTGATCGCGGTGGTGACGCGACCGATTGAGACGGCTTCTGCGGCGCCTCGGGGGCTGCCCGACCGTGAACGCATCACGTCTGCGAATCGTCGGGCGCGGCCGGCCGCGTGGTTGGCCTTCGTCTTGTACGCCTCTTCCGCTGCCA
>NZ_JBZRPK010000579.1:0-8214 GCF_058382125.1 Haloferax sp. s1 | reverse complement strand
GGTGTAAACCGGTGGACTGACATGAAGTACCGAGTCCATTATCAAAACCGCCACGCGGAGGCTCGTCGGCAGCGACAGATGGGTATGAGAGACAGGGCCGGTTGTGCATCAACCAGATGAGCACGAGACCCAGTACCACAAGCTGGAGTTGTCGGATGCTGTCGACCGTGTAGAGCAGGAACGGTACGGGGTCGAGTTGCGAGATGAACGGCCCGATAGCCTGTCCGAATCCTGACGGCGAGTCGAGGTTGGGGAACACCGTCGACACGAGGTTCTGGAAGTACCGTGGCCCTTGGTAGAGCACTGCGGCGAACACCGCGCCGCCGAGGACGCTGCCGGTGTTCGACCCTGCCCCACCGATGATGAGGGCGATCCAGACGAAGAACGTCACGCGCGGCCGGAAGAAGTTCGGCGTCACAGCACCCTGCGGCATGAGCCAGAGGATACCGGCAAGGCCCATGAGGGCGCAGCCGAGCATGAACGACTTGATCTTGAACTTATCAGTGTCCTTACCGAGCGCGTTTGCCACGTCTTCGTCCTCGCGGATGGCCTTCAGTACGCGACCGAAGGGCGATTCACCGGTGCGCTTGAGCAACCAGTAGAACGCGGTGACGAAGCCGAGGAGCAACAGGCCGTAGACGATACCGTCGACGACCGGCTTGGGATTCGTCGGAACGATGACCTGGAACGCGTCGATGAGTCCGAGGTAAACTCCCCAGAGTCCCACCGACTGGAACAACGCTTCGAGTGGCGGAACGAAGTCGAGGATGAGACCCGACCCGCCGCCGAATCCAACGGTGTTTCCGAACAGCGAGAACTGTTGGAGTTCGCCCGAGAGGAAACTAAACCGGACAATTTCTGACATCGCAATCGTCACGATTGCTAGGTAGTCCGCCCGCAACCGGAGTGCAGGAAGCGCGACTACGAGACCCAACAGCGCAGCCGCAACCATACCCGCGAGGATACCGACCCACAGCGGCAGGCCAAGCCCCCCGACCTGCGCTGCGCCGCCGGCGACGAAGGTTGGTTTCGAGACGAGCGCCATCACGTACACACCGACGGCCATGAAGCCGACGATGCCGATGTTGAACAGCCCGGTGTACCCCCAATGGAGGTTGAGCGCGAGCGATAGCATCGCGAACACGCCGATGTAGAACGTCAGCGTGGCGATGGAGTTCAGTTGCCCGCGAAGGTCGTACCCAAGCCCGATACCCGCGAGGACGTACAGCAGGTACGCCGACGCGAGGACGAGGACGATGAGACCCGTGTCGCCGCCTGGAACGCGAGCGGCGATGTCGTCGCGGACGCTCATGCTGTGGCCCTCCCACTGAAGAGACCGGACGGTTTCACGAGCAGGATGACAATCATCACGACGAACGCGGCGGCCCGCGCGAACGCGGACGGAATCCACAGGACCGACATCGACGCCGTCAGCCCGATGACGAGCCCCCCGGTAATCGCGCCGTAGATGGACCCGATGCCGCCGAGGATGACAGCCGCGAAGATGAGGAGTAGCAAGAGCCATCCATCGTTGAAGCCGAGTGTCCCCTTCCAGAGGATAAACATGTATCCTGCGACACCCGTGAGGCCGCCACCGATGACCCACGTCGCGCGGACGACGCGTTCGGTCGGGATACCGGTGATGAGCGCGAGGTCCTGATTGTCAGCCATCGCGCGCATCGCCTTTCCGAGTTTCGTCCGCTGCAGGAGTAGGTGGACGCCGAGCATCAGCCCGGATGCGACGATGAGGAGCGTGATGTCGTGTGCATTGATGAAAACAGTGCCGTCGATGAGGTAGAGTCCGAGGGACGGCGGTTGTGCGGTCGTCCCGCGAACGGCTGACCCGAAGACGAACTGCATCACGTAGCGAAGCGCAAACGCGATACCGATACTCGTGATGAGGAGCGTGACACCGTCTTCGCTCCGAATCGGCCGGAAGACGGTCCGGTCCACCGCGAGCGACAGCGCGATAGTGGAGCCACCGGCGACGATGATGCCAGCGACGACGGCGAGCGGCGTCGAGAGCATTCCGATGTCGAGGGTCCCGCCGTAGACAGAGCCACCTGCTCCGACTAACAGGAGTGCGCCCACGTCAGCCCTGCCGAGACCGGCGATGAGGTACGTCGTCGCCCAGCCGGAAAATGCCCCGGCCGTGATGTAGTCGCCGTGCGAAAAGTTCGCGAAGTTCAGAATACTGTACGTCATCGACAACCCGATGCCTGCGAGGCCGATTACGAGCCCGCGCATCAGACCATCCCAGACCAGTGTGCCAATATCGGCAAACTGTGTCTGCCCAGTTACAATCCCGAGAAGCAGGTCACCGAGCAGTGCTACTGCGATGACTGCCAGTACGAGCGCAAACGGGCGCTCGATGGCGAACCGCCTTCCACGGGTGTATGTTTCTGCAATACCCATTGATAACTATCCTCATGGTATGTGCGGACGATAATCAAACATAAGTCTTTCTCCATCGATTACCCAGAATTGACAACTGAGTTCTATTCACCGGGGTGTGATTGGATGAGAAACAACGATATGTAAAAACGCGTTGCGCCCAGACAAGAGGGTATGCGCGTCACTTCGGCCGAGTGGTCGGACCTCGACACGCTCGCCGACATGTGGGTCAACCTCGCAAGCGGGCAGCGGGCCTTCGGCTCACACCTCGGTGCTGACGCCAACAGGACAGTGGTACGCGAGTCGATGGCGTACCATCTCTCAGTCGGTGGTGTACTCGTCGCGCGCGACGAGGCGACTGAAACGGAAGCCGACGATGACGACCACAAGCGGGACATCGCCGGGTTCGTCATGTTCGATGTCGAGACGGGCGCATACGAACAGGACATTACCCGTGGGACCGTCCGTAATCTGTTCGTCGTCCCGGACAGACGTGATTCGGGAATCGGTAGTCGTCTACTGGATGCGGCAGAGACGGAACTACGGGATGCTGGCGTCGGGGCGATTGCGTTGGACGTGATGGCAGCGAACGATTCGGCCCGTCGGTTCTACCGTCGGCACGGCTATTCCCCCCACCGAATCGAACTGGAGAAATCGATGGAAAACGATACACACTCAAAGGAGGACGGATAATCGGAAAATGCGCCAGGAGAGCATGGGCGGTTCATGCACTCGACTTGTAATCGAGACTTCGTGGGTTCAAATCCCACTCCTGGCTTTCTCTGTTTTGTAAACCCGGAAATCGAAGCAACCGGCCTACTGGTTTGTCAGTCCGTGGTTGTGATTGAGTCCGTGGTTGTGATTGAGTCTGTAGTTTCGATTAGTTCGAACTGTTTCGGCCGTGGTGTTCCGTTTTTTCCCAGTGGAGTTGTTTAAGATAGACTTGCTTAATCGCGCGAAGTTCTGCACCCCAGAGCAAGACCCAGTAAAGCGGGACAACGAGTGGAATCAGCACTGCTCGCAGCGTGCGTCGAGGTATTTCCTCCTCAGAGACAATCCAGTAGCCGCCCGAGTGGAAGAAGAACAGTTCGACGAGGAACACGATTCCGAGTGTCAGAACGATCCAGACAGCAAGCGGGACCGTGTACTGAAGCAGGTTCGCAATCATGGTCAACAGGACGATTCCAATAATGTTGATCGGCGCTAAGTGCGGGAGAAACGACTGGAAATAGCCGTGGAGCTTTGCAGCCCATCCCTGCGGAGGGTGGTGGGCGTATTGGATGAGCGTGTATATCTTTCCTTTCTGCCAACGGGTGCGTTGCCGGACCCAAACGTCGGCTGCAAGCGGTGATTCCTCACGGGTAACCGAGTCGATGAGTGTCATTTCGTACCCCTCTTTCCAGAGGAAAATCCCCAGTTCGAAGTCCTCGGTCACATTTTGTGGGTCCCACGGGATACGACCCTGAAGACCGTTCTCGGTAAGCCACGCTCGTGCTTCGTCATCCCAAATGGACCCATACTGGTCGAGACGGCGTTCGCTAATCTCCTCCAAAACGTGTCGGTGAAAGAAGTTCGTCGTCCCACCGAGCGGAACCGGATACCCGACGAAGTGGAAGCTTGGAAGTAAGAGCCGGAACCAGAATGCGTACTCACCACGGAAAACCAGATTTCTCCACCCGTCGCCTTCATTTACCATATCGAGCTTCCCCTGTAGATAGTCGAAGTTCTCTACAGTGAGTGCGTTAGCGATTTTTAGAAACAGCTTCGGGTCGACAACGTCTTCAGCATCGATAACCCCGACAAGGTCACCGTCAGTTAGTTCGAACCCGTAATTGAGGGCTCTCGGTTTGTTCGGTTCTCCAGGGTACTCTTCGGGTACGACAATCTCGTTGTAAGGCCCTGAGAGACGCTCAAGCGCATCTCTAGTGTTGCTGTCGTCGGGTTCGACGAGAACATTGATATTAATCAACTCTTGAGGGTAGTCTGCTCCTTGAATAGATTCAATCGCTTGATGGATTACGTTCCCCTCTTTGTACGCAGGAAGCAGCACGTCGATAGTCGGTAATTCGTCTGGTTCGAATGAGTCCGGCAGACGGGAATACACACTATCAGCTGAGCCAAAGATTCTTGCAACAATGAAGAACTGTACGAACGGATATAGGTGGTAGAAGTTAACTGTAGTCCAGATTAGTCCGAAAGCGATTGCAATTGAAACGATTACCCAGCGGACTGGTTCACCAATCATCAGTACTTACCAGTAGTATACCGTAGTTAAACATTGTCAAAATGAAGACCTATTTGAACAAACAATAGTTGGAGTGTTGTTCCGATAATCAATATCCACCCAATATATCAGAGAAAAGACCAACATCCCCATACTTTCCTTGAACGCTGTCCATCGCGAGCACTCCGTCAAGAAAACGAAACGTGAGACTCGTGGAAGCGTCTGCGAAACCGAGCGGGACCGGAGGAAAACTGTGACCAACCGGGGTGTCAGGCAAGCGTTCGAGTAGCACTATAGTAGCGTTTGCAAGTCATTGCACACCCGCTCGAACGTTGTCGTGCGACCGGATGTGTCACCAGTTGCAAACGCTACTATAGCGTCGTCAGACGCGATTGTCCGAACCAGTTGGTCGAAAAATCCGATAACGACCGCCAATTATCCTCCCTAAACGGGGGTCAGTTCCGTCCCGACGACGGTCGAACCCGAATCAAGAGCAGTGACCCCGGAACGCCGAGGATGAGTGCGCGAAACGGATTATGCTTAATGATAATGTCGGGGTCGAGCGGTTCCGCCTGAAGGTCAGTAATCCGGAGACACGAGTAGTAGACGGTAACGTGAGTTAACACGTACGCGAACGTCGCCGGGACGACAATCGGGTACCGAATACCACTCATTGCGAGACCTTCGAAGGCGAACGCGGTGAGAGCGGAAATCGAGAGTAAATTGCCCAGTTGGAGCGTAATACCGGTCAGCGCCGTGATTGCCGTGTCGAACAAAGAGGCACCATATGGCGTGTACGTGAGCGCAGTCACGACTGCGATGGCTCCGAGGAGGAGTCCGGCGAGTAACCCAGACATCGCGTACACGTACTCCATAGCAGACCGTTATAACAGCGACGGGGGGGAGGAATTTAGTTCTACCTCCCTCGTTATCGCGGGAGAAAATTAGGAAATTTCGCCGAGACAACCGACGTGACAGAGTTTTATCTTCATTCGGAACGTCGTTCCGGTATGAACGCGACTGACAAGTTCATGCTTGCGGTGTCACTCCTCATCTTCGCACTTCTCATCCTCGGCGCACTCCTCGCATTCGTGTAGGGAGAAAGCTTATGTTATATTCATTAAGGATACTAGACACCATGCCGGAATGTCAGAACTGTAGTTCGTTCGTGACGCCCGCATATGCCCGAGTCTTCACGCCGAACGGCATAGATGCTCCGCGCGTCTGTCCGAACTGTGAGGATATGGTTCGTGAGGGCGCACAAGTGCGAGCGGCGCGCTCGCCGAGAAATCACTGAGCGATGTGGTAGCGTTCGGCTTCCTGTCGAACGAAGCCACGTTTACTGAGCGTGCTGAGAATACTGTAGAGTGCAATCTTCTTCATTTCGAGACCGTCCTGTATGTCGTCGATAGATGCTCCGTCGTGTGTCGTGAGGTACAGATACACGAGCTTTGCCGAAGGCGATTCGAGCTCACCTGGAACTTCGATAGTCGGAACCGTCTGTTGCATGGTCGTTGTCGTTCAGTTTGCTTCGACGATAATAAAACTCTCTTACAACAATTGTCGAATATCGAACGACGGGAGTGAGACCACGAGGTACTCGAATTCGAACGAATCGTTGTATTCGTAACGAATATCTATTCGATAAAATACACCCCTCAATGGTCCCAACTTTCGACTGTCGTCGAAGCGCCGAGTCGACGGGGACGGTGACCCAGATGGTTAGACTGCGAGCGCGCTCCACGCGAGGAACTGTGCGACCGCCGCGAGAACCATCGCCGCGACCGATGGAGACGGCGAGTGTGACTTTGTGTAGCTTCGCATTCCCCAGAGAGAAAACGGAACTGCGACGACGGTCGCAAGGGAGACAAGCGGCGGGAATACGGTCCCGGTCGTGAATACGAGCGAACCGTATGCGACGACGAGCGACGCGAAGTACAGTCCTCGGAGCCACGACGTATCGAGTCGCGTCGCCAGCGTTCGTTTTCCCACGCGTTCGTCTGGAACTCGGTCGGGCCACGTCGTCGCCAGCAGGTTGGCGAAGACCAGCGAGGCAAACGGGACGAAGGCTGGAAGGACATCGAACCAGAGCGACCCGCTGACTGCGAGAACGCCGTAAGTCGGGAGCAAAATTCCACCGAGAACCGCATTGTCGAGTTCGCCGATTCCCCGCCACGCGAGCGACAAGGGCGGAAGCGAGTACTGGACACCGAGGATGCCGATGAGTCCGAGCAGGCCGACTTCAGTGACCGAAAGTGCACCTACAACGAATGCCACGCTGACAGTGACGAGCGAGCCGACTGCCGACCAGACAGTCGCTCTGCGGGCGAGTTCTCGCGGGAGACCGGTTCGCGCCAGTGCCCCGCTTCCACCGGAGAATGGCGTCCGGTCGGCGAGTAAATCAGTCTCGTAGTCGGCGTACTCGTTCGCGTAGTGAATGGTGAGTGCGACCGGGACGAAAACCACGAACGCAACTGTGATGTGCACGAGGTCGATACTCGTTCCCTCTCCCTCAGCGACTGCGACCGCAACGCCGAGCGCGTACACAAGCGCCATCAACAACACCTGCGTGGGTCGTGCCATCTCGAACAGGGCTCTTGCGACTGTTCGGCGCGGTCGCTCGTGGTAGTCGGCGTCGAAAGAAGGTGGTTTCAGGTCCAACGATAGAGCGAAGGGAGCCTCAGTAGCTCCGAACCTTCGGTTCGTACGTCTTGCTCTCGCCTTCGAGGATGACCGGCTTGTACCAGAGTTCCGGCTTGCCGTCGTTCCACGAGAGCAGCGTGTGCTTGAGCCACTCTTCGTCGCGACGTTCCTGGTACTCCTTGCGCCAGTGAGCACCGCGGAACTCGTTGCGGGCGAGCGCACCGAGGGTGATGGCTTCGGCGATGTCGAGGATGTTTCGCGTCTCCAGCGTCTGAAGCAGGTCCGTGTTGAACGTTCGGGACTTGTCGCCCACGAAGACGTCCTGATAGAGTTCGCGCGCCTCACGGATGTCGCGGAGCGCCTGCTTGAGACCTTCCTCCTCACGGAAGACGTTCACGTATTGCGTCATCGACTGCTGGACGCGCTCGCGAATCTCCGCGTGCTGGATGCCGTCTTCCTTCTCTAGCAGGTGGTTGATGGTCTCGCGCTCGTCTTCGACGGCCTGCTGAACGAGGTCGGTTCCGGTGGCGGCCGCGCCGGAGTCGGCGGCCGTGCCTCCATCCGCGACGGCATCTTCGCCGATGCCCGCTTCGCCGAGTTGGACGGGACTTTCGACCTCTGCGGTCTCGTAGTCGCCGACCTTGCCGGTCGTAATCTTCGCTTCTTCCATGTCCTTGCCCGCGGCGTGGTGACCAGCGCGCTTTCCGAAGACGATGAGTTCGGGGAGTGCGTTGCCGCCGAGGCGGTTGCCGCCGTGGACGGAAGCACACGCACACTCGCCAGCCGCGTAGAGACCGGTGATACACGTCTCGCCGTTCTCGTCGGTCTCGATGCCGCCCATCGCGTAGTGCTGGCCGGGTTTGACCGGCATCGGCGCTTCGACCGGGTTGACGCCCTCGACCTATAAACATCTCCGAGGCCACGAGACAAAAGGGCAACACGTATGCCCTCTT
>NZ_JBZRPK010000581.1:0-8229 GCF_058382125.1 Haloferax sp. s1 | reverse complement strand
GTCCAGTCGTTACCTCTCGCGAGAGGAGTCGCTGGAGCGCTGCTCGCGCGTTTTGTTCTTTCTTCGATTGTCGGAAGCCACGATCTCGAAGTCGCGTCGCTTCGATCTCGTAGAACGGGCCGTCGAGTGGGTCAAAGACCGGCGCGAGTGATGACAGGCGGCCATCAAGGGCATCGCGACCAGCCTCACTCGTTGGTACGCCAATCGCCCGGATATTCGTCGTGTACGAGCGCTTGGGATTGACCGCATCAATCGCATCAAGTCGCTTGACGACGATGTCACTCAACTCGTCACGGGTGCGACGTTCGTACTCCAGTTCGGGGTCGAGCAGGTCGCCAAGGATCTTCTGCGAGAGCGTATCCCGCCCATCATTCAAGTCCTCTTTGCGGAGTTCTGCATCTGCTTGCCAACTCTCCCGGCGCTGAAACACGACTTGGAACGCGAGCGGTTCGCGTGCATCGTTCAGATGGTCGATCAGCGATGCGAGAACAGCCCCCGGTTCGTCGACCGCCGGCAACGTACTTTCGTCGGGCGTCGCAGTCAGCGGTGTCAACGACGACATCCAGTCCTGCTTCCGAACTGCCGACCCACACCACCGCACGCCTTTTGGTGAGACGGTGTCCCCCGCGACGCGGGAGAGACTCGCCGCGTCTGCGACCCCCGGCGCCTCCCCGCCCGACGGGGCCGAACCCGCGTCTGCTAGCGACACCGCCTTTCCGAGTACGACACCTGTCTCCCCAAGCGCCCCCAGCCCGACCGCCGTTCTGCCGCCAATCTCGTCGGCAGCGTCCGTCGGTGAGCCCTCAGACTCGTACACGGTGCTTTCGCCGGCGTCAGGCGTCACGTCCGCGTCGCCATCTGCAGTCGAGTACTGCTCGTCGTCGGTGAACTCATATTGCAGGTCACCCTGCTGGTAGCGCTCAACGAACTCCTCGTGAGACAATGCAACCGGGTGAATCAACTTCGACGCGACGTCCACCTCGACACGCTCGATGTCGAACGTCTTCGGATAGATCGACCGAAGCCGCTCTTCGAGTGTCCCAAGATAGTCGTCAGCACCATAGTAGAACTCAACCGGCGCGTCTTGTCCGGTACTGAGTGCGAGGAACTCGAAGCGCGGTGGGGTCGCGGATGTAAACGGGTTGAGTTTCGACCACAGCCCCGAACTGTCAGGGGTCAGTTTGTGGAGACTCTCGAGCGTCTGCGGGATACCACGAGCCGTGAGTTCCTCCGAGGTCGGCGTCACGCGAAGATACTCACGCTCAGGCATCGTCGGTACCTCCAAGCTGGCCGGTGTCAGTTACTGTTGAATCAGTCTGCATGTCCTGTGACTCTCCGTTTGCTTGCTGCGCTAACTCCGTCCGAAAGGTCTCAATCTCGGGTGAGACCGCCGTCTCACCAGCCCCGGGGAGCGACGCCCGGCGCTGCTCGGTCGGGTCGAAGTCGATGACCTCCGTTTCCTTGGGCATCGCTTCGACTCTGATACCACGCCACTCACCGTCGACGCCGACCAAGGCTTCTGAAAAGCCAGCGTCTTCGTTCCCGGGAACCGCGTCCTGTACGTACCGCATCTGGGCGTGATTCAGGCCGAACTCGTCGGCCCACTCCGCGTCCATCCCATCCAAGCGATGGAACTGCTTAACGGCACACTGGTCGAGGATAGCCTCACTTTCAGCGTGCTCGAAGAACTCGTCGACGGTCTGGGTGACCAGCCGAATCGAGAGGTCGTGGTGGCGATGGTGTCGGAACACCGTTTCGAGGAACGCCAGACTCGCGGCGTCCTGCATGATGTACCGCGCTTCGTCGATCACGAACACGACCTCTTTGTCTGTCTCCTTCGCCCGCTCGTAGACGAGCGAGATGAGCAACTGCATCGTCAGCGCCGTACTGCTGTCGACGCTCCCCTCCTGCTGGGCGAGGTCGAGATAGATGACTTTCTCGTCGCGGATGTCGAACTCCGATTCCTTCCCGAGGTTCGCGTAGCGACCTGCGTCCTCGAAGGGCCGCAGTTGGTCGATCAACCACGTCGCGTCGTCGCTAAGTTTCTCAGCTTCCGCATCCGACCGGACGACGAACGACTCGGGGTCGTCGACCATCTCTTCGAAGACGTCCAGCATCTCTCGAATCGTCGGGCTCGGGTTACCGTGGGTCGTGATATCATCAGTAATGCCATGACGCTCGTAGGCGTGTCTGAGTCCAAGTTCGAGCGTCGTTCGGCGGTCGCCAAGTGAGATGCCGCGGAGAGCGAAGAAATTCGTCAGGAAGCTCATCGCGTCGTCGAGTTTCTCGTTGAACGGACTCGCGTCTTCACCCATCGCCCGCTGGACGTGTTCGGGCGTTTGGCGGATTTCGAGCGGGTTTAGTCCGAGTGTCCCACCAACGGTGATTCGCTTGGCATCGAGTGCTTCGGAGACGCCCGCCCAGTTGTTGAGCGGTTCGAGAATGATGCCGATGCGGTCCTTGCTCTGTTCGATCGACCGGATGAAGTTCTCCTTTGCACCGAACGATTTGCCAGAGCCCGTGTCGCCGACAGTAAACATCGCATAGCCGTTATCCCGGGCGAACGGGTCGATGACGACCGGGCTCTGGTTGTCCTTGTGGATCCCGAACTCGACGCCCCCTTCTTCGAGAATCGTCGCGTTGTGTGGCGACGCCAGAAGCGACCCAACAGCGCCACCGAGGGCAATCGACTCTCGACCGAACACGTTGTCGCCGATTGGGGCGGCGGACTGGAGCGCGAGGTCCTGCCGGCAGATAGCCGTCTTTGGCGTGAGATTCGCCGGTTCGTCACGGAGCGCGCTTTTGACTGCTCTGACAGCATCTCGGAGGTCGTCCTTGTTGTCGGCGCGGACGGTGACGAATAGCCCTTGGTCGAACACACTCGCACCACTCTCGACGGCCTTGTACGTCGCCGCTGCCTCGTTGGCTCGCTCTTGAAGGTACTCACTCCGGACGCTCTGTTCTAAATCAGCGTCGACCTGCAGGTCGTCCGCAATATCCTGCAGTTCGTTTCGTGCGCGTTGCTGGTTCTTCGGCGTGATGTGCGCCGTGAGGTCAAACTCGACGTCGGTCAACTCGAAGAGGTCACTCAAGTAGCCGTCATTCGGATAGTCGGCGTAATCAGCGATGTACAGCGTCGTCGTCCATTGCTCACCGACACGGGCAGCTCGCGTCTCCCATTCAATCGCTGCTGGTGCTGTCGCCGTCTTGTGTGACTCCGAGATGTCGTCGAGGAGTTGGCCTTCTGCCTCGCCGGCTTCGAGGGTTTCCTCGTCGAGGACATCCGAAAAGTCGACTTCCGGCTCGTCGTCGGTACGATATCGTTGCCAGAGGGCTGTCCCGCCGACGCCGAGCACCACGATGGTGCCCAGATAGAGCGCTGCACCTTCAGGGGATGTCGGCTGTTGAGCCCACTGGGAAAGTTGGGTAAGCACATCACGACTCGCCTGCAACGGGAGGTTACGCATCGAACGCCTCCTCCCGGCGTGAGCGACCGAGAATCGGCTGTTCGCGGACCACGTCGGCTTCGGTCTCGAAGTCGTGTTCTTCGCCGTTCCAGAAGTTCATGTTCAGGACGAACAACTCGACTGTGCTGAGTCGGTGGGCAGACCAGCCGGATGCCTGCTGGATGAACTCGGAACGGACATCCGCAATCCGGTCGTCCAGCTTCTCGAACATTTGAGCGCGCCGTTCGACATCGGAGAGGTCCGCGCGCCGCGTGACAAACGGGTTGAAAAGAATGCCAATCACGGGGAACTGCGTCAGCTTTTCAGCCGGCGTTCCCTCGTCGCGGTATCGATCGTAGACTTCGAGTGGCGAGACTTCCACGGCGATATAGTACCGGACCTGCTGAATGCCGCGGTCACGCATCTCTTTGGGCCGCGTCTCCCGATACTCCTCGAGGAGTTCCCGGAAGATCGGGTTCTGTGTGACGTCTTCGTCGGTGAGTCGCTCCTCGATCGTCTCGGTGATCTGTTCGACCGGGAATGACCGGGTTGTTGCGTGGAATTTGAGCTTCGAGTCGAGTTCTTTGTTGGCGAACTCGGCGCCGGCATCCTGGAGTTGGGCCCAGTCGTCGGCCATCGCGAAGTCCATGTTCCCCGGGTCGATTTCGATGAACGCCTCCATCGCGCCGTCAGTCCGCTGAATCGCGCCGGCGCCAGGCCACGCTCGCTCGATATTCGTGAGGTCTTGGGTTCGCTCGTCGGGAGTAAACGGCGTGTAGTTCGCGAGCCCGCCTTCGTTGCGCACGGTCTCGTTCGCTTGGCTGTCCGGGTGCTCCGGCGCGCTCAGCGTAACCCGGGGCCGTTTGGCGTAGCGATAAACGTCTTTCGTCCACGTCCACGCGTTCAGATGGTCGGGAGTGACGTAGACGATGGCTGCGCCCATCCCGAGGCCGCTTGCGATAAGCGGGACGGCGAGTGATTCGATGCCCGTGAGGCCGGCGAGGAGCAACCCACAGATGGGGGGAGCGATGAGGATGCCGACGTCGCCCTCTTCGATGTTGAGGTAGGGGATGCGACTCGCTTCGCCGAACTGGTCCATGATGCGCCGAGCGGCTGTGTCTTGATCTGTCGACATGGTTAGCGGGTTCGGGGTTCGTTTTCGGTCCGCCGGTACGATGGCAGTCCGTCGCTGTCATCAGTCGAGTCACGTCGTGCGGCTGCTCGCTGGGCGAGTGCTTGGCCGGCGGCGGCTTTTGGCCCCCAGCGGGCGGCCGTCGTTGCGACGCCAGCGCCGCCGACATACGCGCCGGCTGCGACGCCGCCGACGAGGGCTGCGCCTCGCGTTGCACCACCAATCACCTTCGCGGTGAGGGGCGTCGCGTACGTGAACGTCTTCCACGTAATGTAGAGAGCAACCAGCGGGAGCGAGGTAGCAACTAAGAACTTCAGGAAGTCGGTCTGTGGGACCATTGTTCCGCCACCGTAGATCAGGTCATAACCCTTGAAAACGACTGCAGCAGGCAAAGGGAGGACAGCGAGAGGGACGAACCTCTTGCAGAACCCCATTGCAACGTCAGAGACGACAGGCACATTTCCGTACCCGAGTGCAATTGCAACCGGCATCCCGTAGAGATAGACATAGACCAGGATCTTCCGGATGTAGAATAGTGCTTCTAGAGCCCACATAGAGAGCCCACCAATTAGCGCAAACACCAGAGAGAGAGCAGGGTTAGATATCGTTACACCAAGGAAACCTAACATAGCATTTCGAATCGAATCCATAGTTGGGAGTAAGGCGAGAGCAAACCCGTCAATAAGGTAAAGCGAAAGGACACCAACCCAATACCAGACAACAATCAAAGATGCACCAACCCATGCAGTTTTCTTCGTTTTTCTGGCCTCGTAGGCACTACCAACATTGAATATTCGGATAGCGTGCCGTGCTTGAACACAGATGACGAGCAATAACAATGCAATGAGCATTATCTCACCACCAACGAGTGCATCTCGAATAGTCAACCACGGCTCACTGGCTGGTTCTCCAAAAATGAATACACCATCTGTCTCGGGTGTCGGGGTCCCAAACATGTCCTCGGAAAGAGTGTTGTACCCCGTTGACAGGGCGTCCATGAAGAGACCAATAATCCAACCAACAATGTCTTTGAAACCCTCTAATACGACGTCAATGAGATCAACCATCGCTATGCCTCGCTAATCGTAATCTCGCAGTTTTGCATCTCTTCGGCGTCAGTGTATGCCACGTTGTACTCTTTTGTGACCTGCCGAGCTGCGACTCGAGTGTCTACGACAACAGTAAACTGGCCACGATTACCATCAGTCGAACAGCCCATCCCATCCTCACCAATGGCTGAACCGAATGGGAATGAGCTACTGAAAATATCAACTGTTTCTCCTGCAGGGACGACGACGCTACTTTCTTCATAGATTCCGTTCCCACGTGGGTTTTCGATTGGATTAGGAACGTCACCAACAAAGTGGAGTTCAACGATTGCATTCGGTCCGCTCCCTCTGTTTTTGACCGTGACGAATGCCTCACCGTTCTTTTTTGCATCAGTCGGACTTTCACCGTAGACCTCGTCCCACGGCTTATCCGGTACATTTCGAAACAGCCCAACGTCCTGAATCTCAATCTGGGGGCTAATCTCGAGAGAACCCTCAGCAACAGTTTCGTCACCATCCAGCGCGACGACATGGTACTCACCGGGCTCGTAGGCAGTCCCGATTTCGAACGAAACCTGTCGTGCGCCGGCGGCAAGCCCACGCTTCCCGAACAGTTCCCCATTCGGTTGGATGAGGTTTATCTGTTCGACGGGTGCGTCAGTATCAACCTCAACGACGACGGCTTGCCCCTCAACAGCGATGCGTGAGAGGGGACCAGCACGTTCGGTCGTCGCCGATGTCTGGTCGGGCGTCGTTGTACCCGAGCGACGATTACCATCAAGGCAGCCGGCAACGCTGGCGAGGGCGGCCCCGCCGAGTGTTCGAAGGACGGTACGTCTATCAATCGGTGAATCGGTCGGTATCATTGGTTTCGGTAGTAGCTATCTGTCGGACCAAACATACGGAGGAGTCGGCGACCGGCGTAGAACGTCACGACGAACGGGATTGCCTGCCAGCCGACTTCGAACACGAATGCAACCCAACCCTCGAGAGTCCCGAGTGGGTGCCAGCGAACGGAGGCCGTATCACCCACATATGCTGGGTCGTGGCCAAGCCACGTGCCGGGGTGGTAGCGAGCGGTGTAGATCCCCGGCTCGTCCAGCGTGACGATCGCGATGCCACTCTCATTGGTCTCAACGCGCTGGTCACCCACCGTGATGTAGCCGCTGTGTGACGACCCGCCAATCGGGTACTGTCGGTCACTCCCATTCGACGCGATTGGCGCACCCGTCTGGTTATCGCGCAACTCGACTCGAAGCGTCGCGTTCGACGTCGTCTGCGAAACGAGCTCAACAGAGAGGTTACTCTCACGAAGCTGGCGCGCTGACCCGACTTGGGGGTCGACAATCGTGGCATTCACGCCGCGAACGATCCCACCCACCCGAAGCGCCTCCCGGTCGACGGTCTCCGCACAGACGGCCAGTCCGTACGTCGGCGTGTACGACTGATTGACGACCTCGACGGTTACGTTCTCGCCGATCGTCCGGCGAGGTGACGCCCGGTCAGTCCCCCACGTATCGATGATATCCGGCCCATCGCGAACCGGCTCTGCTCGCGGCCCGATCTGTGAAGGATACGCGTGAACTCGGACGGGAATCGCATCCGACTGTTCCGTAGTTGTCGACGTCCCGGTCGACGTAACGAGTGTGTCCCAGTTCGTGTTCCGAGCGGTGTAGAACCGCCACACACCACGGACCCGGGAGCTCTCATCGTCGGTGAGCGTATAGCCCTGCCACGGCCGGGACTGGAAAATCGCGACGCCAGTATCCCCGTTCGGGTACTGCGCGTAGTAGGGGTACGCTGCGAGGTCGTAAATCTCGGTATCGAGTGTGTCTGAGACGGTTCGTGTCTCGGTCCGGTAGTTGACTGTCGTCTTAGATTCGCCACCAACCGTTGTCTCGACGGTCTTCTTGAGGCGAACGGAGATGGTCGCTTCGAGCGTGAGATTCGCGCTCCACGAGTGAGTGGTGTGATACTGTAATTCTGGCGTGTGAGTGCCGCGAACAGTTGCGACTGGAATGCCATCGATTTTCAGACGGGTGTTCTCAATCTCGTGAGAGACGAGTGCCCAGTCGACGGTTTGATTACCCGTTTCGTTCCCGGTTGGAACGCGAACACGATAATCGACGAGGCCACGAACAGTCCCATTGGGAGCGATATAGAGCGGTGTCTCACCTGCGTCGAGATGCCCGCGCGTCGATGGCGTGACCGCGAAAATCGTCGCATGCGCATCGTCGATGAACGTCCCATCTTCGAGTGATGCGTGGGGCGGGTACGTCGACGTGTCGGGCCCGCCGGCGTCGAGATCAGCGAAGTCGTTGCGCGTCCACGTCGCGGCCGTTGCCGGCGGGCGCGTGAACGTGATGTCAGTCCCGTTGGCGAGTTGGTGGAGTGCCGTTCGGTCGTCGCCGTACTGCTGCTGGTAGTCTTGTTGGCTGACGTAGCGGTCGCTATCACGAGACCAGAGCGTTGCCGACTCGTTTTCCGTGAGGCCGTTTGTTTCAGTCCCTGGTCTCGGGGGCTGTGCCGTGGCGAGGCCGATAATGGAACTCGACACGAGCAACGCGGCTACCAGTACGGAGGGCACTCGATGCTTCATGGG
>NZ_JBZRPK010000582.1:0-8254 GCF_058382125.1 Haloferax sp. s1 | reverse complement strand
CCGGTTCAGCCGAAGCGGCGGTGGCGTCTCCGCCGCGCTCCGCTGTTTGCGAGGTGTCTCTGACAGCGTCGTCAGTCGGTGGTTCGACGGGTTCGGCCTCGGTAGGCGCGTCCGAGTCGTGCTCAGTCCCGGCGGCAGCGGCGGCACTGCCAGCGCCGGCAGCAACGTCAGTCGATTCGTCGTCACTCGCTGCCGAGTCGTCGATTCCGTCGTCCGGAATCTCGACGAGGTCGATGTCGACGTCGAAGACCTTGTAGATACCAATCTCGTCGGTTGCCCGTTCCAACGCCTCATCGCCCGTAATGAGACGCTTGCTGTTTCCGACGAAGGCGGCGCTCATCGATTTCCCCCCGTGGTAGACGATGTAGTAGTCGCCGGAAAGGACGTTCTCGGAGAGTTCGACGTAGCCGGTGAAGCCACCCGCCGAGAGCGTTCCGTCCGCGTCGCTCAGCGGTGTCTCTTCCGTGTAGTATTGCGCACGGATGTCGCCGCCGGTTTCTTGCATCGCATAGAGCAGTGGCAACGATGAGTCAGGCGCGCGATGGGCCTCGAACGATTCGCCGTCGAAGTCGGCTATGTCCCCGTCGAATACACCGAGGAGACGACCGTTGAGCATGAAGCCCCACGTCATGCCGGCTACGACGGCGCCTGTGAAGCCGTCGTCTGCGAGTGACCGGAGGCCCCCGTATCCTCGGTCCGTAGGTGCGGAGTCCCACCCAGTCACCGCGTCAATAATCTCGCTATCCATTTGGGGTTACATCACCGGAAGCGAATCAAATACTTTCCGGGCGAAACGAGCGAATAGTCCATTTATACTACATTTTTGTGTTCTGTATTGACAGTTTCGGCCGATAAACGAGGATTCGGGGACCCGGTCGAACGAGATTGGGTGGGGTAACGGGACAACTCGGGCGAACGATTATACCATCCGGCCGTGACGAGTCGTGCGTGACTAGACACGACGAACAGTTCGTCCGCTATCTCCATGCGAAGGAAACGGTGGACGACCGCGCACTCCACCGGCCGACGCTCGCGCACCTCATCGACTTGCTCGAGGAGCGCGCCGAGTCGCATCCGGACGAACCGCTCCGTGTCGTCTCCGTCGGGTCTGGAACCGGTTCGATGTGCCGCAGACTCCTCTCGTGGGGCGTCTTCGACGCGCACGACGAGATTAAGTACATCATGGTCGACCGAAAGCAGGGCATGGCCGACCAGGCGGCGGCCGCCTTCGCCGAGTGGTCCCACGGCGCTGGCTGGACGGCCGAGCCAACGACTGACGGCTTCAGAATCGAGCGACACGGCCGACGCGTCTCGCTTACCTACGTGACGAGTGACCTCTTCGAGGCGATGACGGTCCTCCCGAAAGCCATCGACCTCGTCATCGCGCACGCGGTCGTCGACATCCTCCCGCTTCGTCGCGCCGTCGAATCGCTCCTCTCGCGGTTGACTGACGAAGGAATTGCAGATTACCCCTCAAGTCTCGGCGCGTTGGTCGGCCGGCAGCGCCAAAGGTGTAAATGCGCAGGGATTGCCCCCCCCTCCCGCAGGTCGGGCCGCGGCGCAAGGCGGGCAGGCCCGGAACCGGGTCCCGCCCTCTTTTCGGCCCTTCCGCCACTCGGCGCGCGGGTCGCCCCCGCCGGCGGGTCCGACTGGGTCGTCCACCCGCCACACGACGACGACGAACGGGTCTTCCTCGACCGTATTCTCGGGTTCGTCGAGGAGTCAGTCATCGAATCCGACCGCGTCGACGACGAGACGCTCGACCACTGGCTCAAAGCACGACACGGACAGTTGGCATCCGACGAGTTGGCGTACATCGCACACAACGTCGACGTGCTTGCCCAACTTGAATAAGACCCGCTCGCCGTCTCCCCTTGCTCGCCGTCTCCTCTCACCCACTGGCTCCCCTTGCTCGCTGGCTCTCCCTCGTCCAACTAACTAGTTCTCGACAGAAGTCACCTGACTGCCAGCATCCACAGGTCGTAATCGCCCGGAGACGTACAGCCAATCTCGTCCAAATCCGAGGAGTAGGCCGCCCGCCGCGACACCGGTGACGAGCGGCATCCACGAATCAAAGACGCCGGGTGCCAGCGCGACCGGGACGACCGCCATCTGGAGTCCGGCGAGGACGCGGCGGGAGGTTCGTGGTGGGAGGTCGAACGTTGGTTTGTCGGTTCGCTCGCGCCACCACAGGCCGGCGACGAAGACGTACCGCGCCGCGCCAACCGAGAGATACCACCACGCCAATTCGCCGAGGGCGACACCAGCAAGGGGTGCTGCGAGGAGACCGAAGGCGTCGACAGCGGTGTCGAGGCGGCCTCCGAGACGGGTGACGCGACCGAGGCGGCGGGCGAGAGACCCGTCGACGGAATCGAGCGCGGCAACGACCCCGTAGCCGAGTGCTGCGGCCCACGTCCACACAGGGGTGGTTGCGCCGAGAACGGTGACGCCTGCGATTCCACTGACGCCTGCGATTCCACTGACGCCTGCGACGACAACTCCCCGAAAGAGCGTCACCGCGGTCGGGAGTCCAAGACTGTTGTATACGGGTGTCTCTCCGCTGTTGTTGTGTACAGACGTCTCTCCACTGCTTGCGTTCTCTGGCGCGTGCACGTACGTGTATCCCCAAAGCCCCGCGACGACGGCCAGCGCGAGGGCAGTCCATGCGATGGCGACAGTCGCTCCCGTGCCGGTTGCGAGAACCCAGCCAACACTCACCGTCCCCGCGACAGCGACGACACCGCTTGCGAGAACTCGATTTCGGGTTTGTCGCGTCCCCTCTGAGGGTGCCGATACCGAAGACGCGGACGAGAACGACTGCTCAGACATCGCCGACCAGCGCGCGTGCCCCAACAGCCGCGAGCATCGGCAGTACAAATCCGATAGCGACGGTCAGTGCGAAGATGGTTTCCATCGCAAAGAGCGCATCCAGTTCCCCCTGCCACCAGACCATGCCGATGTGGAGTGCGACCGCCACCCCGCCGAAGGTGAGTCCCTGCGGGACTGCTCGGCGGACGGAGGTGGCGAGGATGCCGACCAACACACCACCGAGAATGAGACCTGCCCAGTGGACGAACGCGGCCACGAGACCGATTATCGTGGCGACGACCAGCGCGAGTTCGGCGTAACGGCCGCGACGGAGGTCAGCCAAGAAGCTCATCGGTCACCTCCGGGGACGATGCCAAGCGAGTCATCGGGCTGGTCGAGCGTGAGCCGTTTGTATTCTCCATCAACCCATGCGTCGAGACCGAGATACGACCCACCAAGCAGTGCTGTCGTCACCAGCGCCGCCGCACACTCGGCGACGACTGCACGTGCCGTGGTGTTCATACGCACAATGGCGCCCGGTCGGAGGATAAATATTGCCCACATGATGCGTTTACGGGCGCGAGCCGCGAGTCGCAGGTCATGTATCACGAGTCGTTCGAGTCCGCGGTTCGCCGGGCTCGGAATTCGACGGCCGAGAGCAACAGAAGGTAGGTGACGGTACCGAAGAAAACAACGACCAGTATGCTCGGCCCGACGACCGCGACGCTCACTGCGACCGCGATAATCGCTGCACCGACAGCGGCGGCCTGAACCGCCGTCTCGTCCCACATCGCACGGACCAGTGGCTGTTTCAGCGACAACACTACTTCGAGACCGAGGGTGCCGAGGATACCCATGAGCGCCAACGAGAGGGAGAACCTCGGACGAAAAACAGCTATAGTAGCGTTTGCAACTGGTGACACATCCGGTCGCACGACAACGTTCGAGCGGGTGTGCAATGACTTGCAAACGCTACTATAGACCCGCCGCGACAGGAATCAGCACCACAACTGCGAGCGCGGCGTCTCGGCGACGACTCATGATATCTGTACCGGTCGAGTCCCTTTTTAGACACCGGCGTACATAGCGGGAGTATGTCGATTACCGGCGACGGCCCCGGGTTGTCGAAGGCCAAACGGCGTCTCGGCCGTTATCTCGCGGGCGCGGCGCTCTTGATGCTCACGTACGCCTTCATCTATCGGTGGGCGGTGGGGCAGTTCGTCGGAGGAGACGTGACGTTTCTCGGTGCAATGCACCACGTCGTCGAGACGTTCACGACGACCGGATACGGTGAGCAGGCGGCGTTCCTGGAGGACTCGCCACCGCTTCAGATACTGTCTATCCTGATGCAACTCACGGGCGTCACCACCGTCTTCCTCACGCTCCCGCTGTTTCTCGTTCCACTCGTGGAGGACGCCCTTCGGACGGCACCGCCGACGGCGTCCGACCTAACCGACCACGTCGTCATCTGTACGTTCACGCCCAGAGGGGACGCCCTCGTCGACGAACTCGACTCGATGGGCGTTCCCTACGTCATCCTCGAATCGGACCGCGACCTCGCCGAAGAACTCCACGGACAAGAATACGAAGTCGTCCACGGCGACCCCGAATCCGTCGAATCGCTCGAAGCCGCGAATGCGCCGGATGCGCTCGCTATCGTCGCCGACAACGACGACGAGACGAACGCGAGTATCATCCTCGCCGCGAAGCAGGTCGCGTCGGACGCTCGGGTCGTCAGCCTCATCGAAGACCCGCGCGTCGTGGACTACCACCACTACGCCGGTGCCGACCAGGTCGTCTCGCCGCGCCGACTCCTCGGTGAGAGTCTCGCCGGGAAGGCAACCACATCCATCTCTTCGGACCTCGGTGACGCCATCGAAATCGGCGAGGACTTCGAGGTCGCGGAACTTCTCGTCCAGCGCGAAAGCCCCGTCGAGGGGAAGACGATAGCCGAAAGCGGTATCGGCCGAACGACCGGTGTCAACGTTATCGGGGCGTGGTTCTCGGGGGAGTTCGTCTCACCGCCCGCCCCGAACGCCGTTATCGACGAACACACAATTCTACTGGTCGTCGGTCGGGAGAAACAGCTCGAAGAACTCCGTGGACTCACGCGTTCGTCGGCGCGTCGCTTTCGTCGGGGAACTGTTATCGTCGCAGGCTACGGCGAGGTCGGGTCGACCGCGGCCGAAACACTGGCGAGCGCCGGTGTCCCCCACGTTATCGTCGACAAGGAGGACAAACCCGGCGTCGACGTCGTCGGAGATATCACCGACCCGCAGACGCTCGCAGCGGCGAACGTCACGGAGGCCCGCGGCGTGCTCCTCGCGCTCAGCAGCGACACGACCGCGGTGTTCGCCACGCTCGTCTCCGAGCATATCTCGGAGGAGACGGAAGTCATCGCGAGGGCGAATGAGACCGGGAGCATCGCGAAACTCTACCGTGCGGGGGCCGACTACGTCCTCGCGCTTTCGACCGTCGCGGGCCGGATGCTCGCCTCGACGGTCCTCGACGAGGAAGTCATCGCGCCGCAATCGCAGATCGAAATCGTCCGGACCCACGCACCGAATCTCGTTGGTCAGTCGCTTGTCGAGGCTGATGTGCGCGCCCGAACCAACTGTACTGTCATCGCCGTGGAGCGAGACGGCACACTCGTGACCGAAATCAGCCCTGACTTCCGCGTCGAGGAACAGGACGACCTCATCGTCGCCGGCGTCGACGAGGATATCTACCAGTTCAACGAACAGTTCGGGTGACGTGCGTACGCCGTCGGTGGGAGCGGCTTATGCTTATTATCGAGAGAGACTATCGGTGGCGACGCTCACCGGGAACAGTACGTACGGCGACAACACGGATGCCACCAGTCTAGAAGCCAGACACGTCCAATTCGTTCGGGGGCAGCGGTCCGAACAACCCATGGCAGTGGACGCTCGCAGCCATCCCCCGTCAGGACGCGCCGGCACCAGTGGGTCTCGGAGCAGTCATATAAAAAGAATCGGTCGCGGCCTTGTCTGCGAACTGCTACGCGTCGATTACGCGCCGACTTCTGCGCCGACGTACAGGACGACGACGAGGAAGATCCAGACCGCGTCCACGAAGTGCCAGTACATGGAGGCCGTGCTCACGGAGACGTGGCGCTCGGCGGAGTACTGACCGCGAAGTGCGCGGACGAAGACGATACCGAGGAGGGCCGCACCGAGGGACACGTGGAGTCCGTGAAGCCCGGTGAGACCGTAGAACGCCGACCCGAAGATGCCCGTGGTGATTGTGAAGTCCGTGTGGACGATGAACTCGTAGTACTCGTACACCTGTCCCCCGATGAAGATGACACCGAGAAGCAGGGTGACGGCGAGACCGAGGATGAAGTTCCGGCGGTTCTCGTTACGGATAGCCACGTGCGCCCAGTGGAGCGTGAAACTGGACGCAATCAGCAGTGCTGTGTTGGCGATCACCAGCGACCCGGTTAGATGTGGAAGTTCTTGTGGTGGCCATGTGCCTGCGCGGATGAAGAAGTAGTACGTGAACAGGGCACCGAACGTCGCGAGTTCGGACCCGAGGAACGCAATCATTCCCCATCGAAGCTTCGACGCGCTCTTCTGGCTTGCATCGCGCGACCAGAAGTGGCTCACGAAGGCGTGGTACAACCAGCCGTAGATACCGGCCAGGAAGAGGAATATGCTGCCGATGAATACGGCGGGTCCGAGCATCTGCCCGACGATTCCGTCCTGTCCCATGACGTACAGACCGGCACCGGTGTAGATGCCTGCGCCCCCGACGGCGGTGACGAACGGCCACCAGCTCGCCTCGCCGAAGCCGCGCGGCCAGTCCTGAACCGCCGGCAGGTGGTGGCCGTGGTCGTCGTGTGCTTCTTCGGTACTCATAGGCCCCCGTTATAGTCGGGTTACTAAAAATCCTCCCAAACTGCGCCCGTCGTGCGACGACAGGGGTGGGACGACCCGTCAAGTAGCGGGGTGCCGAACCGTCAGTAACAGGGAGCCGAACTGCCAGTAACAGGGAGCCGAACCGCCGGTAACCAGTCGAAAGCGAATCGATGTACGCGATGGAAAAAGCGATTCCTGGCGGGTCGAACAGACGGTCTTCGATAGCCTTCAGTCGGCGTTGGTCGCCGCGCGATGGAACGGCTGCCGGGAGATGACCTCCCGCATCTCCGCGAGCGAGTCGGACCCAGCATCGTTCATCGCGGTGACGACAGCGAACACCTCTTGGCGCGATACCTTGACGCCCTCGCCCGTCACCGCGTGTTCGGGGTTGGCAACGAGTTCGCGGAGGGTTCCGACCGCGAGGAGGAACGGAATCGCCCACGCGGCGAGCGTGTTACCCTCGCGGAGGGGAACCGTCTCCAGATACGTCTGTGCGTCGTCGAGGAACGACTTGGCGTGGGTTGCGGTTCGCTGCACAACCGATGCCGTCTGGTCGTTGTGTTCTGGATTGATGACTTCCTCTTGTGGGACGCCAACGTCTTCGAGCCATTCTGCGGGAAGGTAGACGTTGTTTTCCGATGTGTAATCGTCGTGTACGTCCTTTGCGATGTTCACGAGTTGGAGGAGCAGTCCGAACTCCTCGGCGGTGTCGTAGAGGAGCGAGCGTCGCTCGCTGTCGACGTTCCCCCGCGTCACGAGGTTCGTGATGAGGTTGCCGACGGTCCCGGCAGCGTAGTAGCAGTACTCTTCGAGTTCTTCACGTGACTGGATGCGAAGACCGCCTGTCTTCGAGTAGCGTTCGACGAACATCGCCATTCCCGAAACCAGTTCCCGAACCGGCGGCGTAACCGCCTCGCGGACATCGGTCGGGAGGGCTTCGAACGTCCGGAAGACGCGGGTGGTGTTGGCGACGACCATCCAGTCGTCGGACTGTTCGTCCTCTGGAGGGAGATGCGGCTGCACCGCAGTAACGAATTCCTCGACGTTGGTGTCGTCGTCGGGGTCGAGTGCGCAGTCGTAGAGTCGGAGGAGGCGGGCCTGCTCGTCGGAGGCGATAGATGACGAATCCTCGACGGTGTCGGCGATTCGACAGAGGAGATAGCCGATACAGATGTGAGATGCCATCGGTTCGTCGAGGACATCCACAGTGAGGGCGAAGGTGCGGGAGACCCCCTGAACTGCATCGTGACACCAATCGAGGTCGTCATCAGTTGCCGGTGGCCGGGCATCGGCGTGTCGAGACATTCGAGCGTACCGGTATTATGGAAGGGGGGATAAAAAGTCTCGTGGGGTACACCTCGAAACGCCGCAGGAGAAAATCATAAGCATAGTCAATGAAAGAACCAGGCATGGACTTTGCGCTCACTGCGGAGCAAAAACAAATCAAGGATATGGCTTCAGAGTTCGTCGACGAAGAGGTCAAGCCTCGTGCGGCGGAAATCGACGCAACCGACGAGTTCCCCGCGCACCTCGTCCGCGCGATGGGCGAACTCGGGGTGATGGGCGCG
>NZ_JBZRPK010000583.1:0-8257 GCF_058382125.1 Haloferax sp. s1 | reverse complement strand
CCGGCCGGACCTGCGGCCGGCCGGACGCTGCCCCGCCCCCCCCCGTCCTCCAGCGCGTCCGCGACGAAGCCCACCGGTTCGCCGTCCAGTACCATCAGACACTCCGCGACGAGGTGAAGACCGTCCTCGACGACGTGCCCGGTGTGGGACCGAAAACGCGACGGGCGCTCCTCACGCGGTTCGGCAGCGTCGAAGGGGTGCGCGAGGCGTCGGTTGCTGATTTGACCGACGTTCCTGGCGTCGGCGAGAAGACTGCGGAAGAGCTGAAACGGCGACTCTGAAGGTTGGGACGGCGACTCTGAAGGTTGGGACGGCGACTCTGACGGCTGAAACGGCGACGCTGAAGGTTGAGAGTGACAGAGACACGCGTGTGTCAGCGTGGTGCGGTGGGTCGGCCAGCGTGGGCCAAAAAGTCAGTGTCGAACCGGGTGGACCGGTTTCCGCGTTCTCGTCGTCGGAGAGACCGGCTTACGCGATTTTGTCGTACTGGTCGCGGAGCTTCTCGGCGGCGTCGTCCATGAGGTCGGCCTCGTAGTCGTCGAGGTCCCATTCGACGACCTCTTCGATGCCGTTCGAGCCGAGTTTGACGGGGACGCCGAAGGAGGTGTCCTCGTAGCCGAACTCGCCGTCGAGGACGAGCGAACCGGGGAGCACTTCGCCGGTGTCGTGCAGGACGGCCTCGACCATGTGAGCAACGCCGGTCGCCGGACCCCACTGGGTCGCGCCCTTGCGCTCGATAACGTCCATGGCGGACTCCTTGAGGTCGCCGAGAATCTCGTCTTTCTCGTCGTCGGAAAAGTCGGGGTCCGTACCGTCGACGCGGACCTTCGAGAAGACGGGGACCTGCGCGTCGCCGTGCTCGCCGAGGATGGTCGCTTCGACGTTCTTGACCGGCGCGTCGAAGCGCTGGCTCAGGACGTAGCGGAAGCGTGCGGAGTCGAGGCGGCCACCGAAGCCGATGACTTTGTGGCGGTCGCGGTCGCCCGTCTCGTACAGGTGACGGTTGAGCAGGTCAACCGGGTTGGATGTCGTGATGGAAACGAAGTCGTCGTTGTACTCCGCGAGGGACGAGCCGATGTCGTCCATGATGGGAGCGTTGTCGCCTGCGAGGTCGATACGGGTCTGACCCGGCTGTCGCGGGATACCCGCCGTGATGACGACGACGTCGGACCCGGCCGTGTCCTCGTAGCCACCCTGTTTGACGACCGTGTTCGAGTCGTAGGCGATGCCGTGGTTCGTGTCGGCCGCCTGTCCGACTGTCTTGTCTTCCATCTTCGGGATGTCTACGAACACGAGTTCGTCGCAGACGTCACGAAGCGCGAGGTTATACCCAGCCGCGGCGCCGACCGTGCCGGCCGCACCAATCACGCTAACTTTCGTCATACCACATTAATGACGCTGTGGATTCCGAGTAAACGTTTCGGAACGGGCACCGCAGCGCTGTCTGTCGATTTTCTATTCGACAATTGACGAATTGGGGCGGGGAACGGCGTCCACTCGGCCCGCTCTCGACGACGCCGTGGGGTTTTTCGACATACGTCGCGTCCAAATGGACATGAGCGACTTCGACAAGGAGAAAGAACGTCAACGGCTTCGGGAGAAGTACGAGCGAGACGAGGCGAAGCGTCGCTCGACACAGCGGATGAGCGAGTTGCTTCTGCAGGGTGCGACGATGACGAACAAACACTGCGACCAGTGTGGTGACCCGCTGTTCCGCTACGAGGGGCAAGTGTTCTGCCCTACGTGTCAGACCGAGGACAAGGTGGCCGAGAACGCGGACCAGAAGGCAGAGAGCACAGGACAGGACGCCAGGAACGTCCCCGAGTCAGGTGCAGAAGCACCGAACGTCTCGGAAGCGGGTGAAGCAGCGGAGACACCGAGCACCCACGACACCGCTGCTGCAACGTCGGATATCCAAGCAGACTACGGACCGGAGGAAACTGGGTCTGCGAACAGTTCCGAACCTGCAAACAGTTCCAAACCGTCGAACAGTCGCGTGTCGGCCTCGACACGCACCGCGCGGGCGACGAGCGAGTACACGCCGCGCGATGTTGACGATGACGTGGCGAGCGTGCGTGAGTCACTCGTTCGAACGCTAACGTGGGCTGCAGAACAGGCTGAGTCGACGGATGACCCGCGGCGGACCGCCGAATATCTCGCCGCTGCGCGGGAAGCGGCCGAAGCAATCGCCGCGCTCGACCGATAACCGGGTCCACCGGTACACCGAACGCCACTAGAACTTACGACCCCGCAGACCCTCTCACTTGTATGGACATTCTCATCCCCATCGACGGCACGGACGCGAGCAAGCGCGCCCTCGACTTCGCCATCGAGATGGCAGTCGGGATGGGGGGTCACCTCCACGTCGTCCACTTTACGAATAAAGAGACCGACGCGACAGAGGCTATCCTCAGCGACGCTCGCGACAGACTCGACTCCGCAGACATCCCAAACGAACCGGAACTAACGACCATCAGGGAAGATGTCTGGACCGCCAGCCGCGTCGGCAAAGAGATTCTTGACACGGTCAGCCGAAACGGCTATGACCACGTGGTTATGGGTCATCACGAAAAACGCGTGGTCGATCGAGCCATCTTCGGAAGCGCCGCCGAGACGGTTTTCCGGGCGGAGAGCGTTCCGATGACCGTCGTTCCCTGAAATAGTCGGAACCGGACTCAGGCGACTCGAACCGTACTTGGGCCGTCAGTAGTCGTCAGCGGTACTCCGAACCGATGACTTCGCGAATTCGTTCGGCGGTGACTTTCCCGACGCCGCGGACCTCACGAAGGTCGTCTTCGTTGGCCGTCATGACGGCTTCGACGCTGCCGAAGGCTTCGAGTAAGGTGCGTGCCGTCACGGGACCGATGTCGGCGATGGCGGAGACGACGTATTCCTGTTGTTCGTCGAGCGTCTTCGCACTCTTACCGCCGTGGACGCTCACGGTTCGTTCGCGGTCGGTCTGCTCGCGGGTTGCGATGGTCGCAAGCATCTCCGCGGTATCGTCTTCGCCTTCGGTAAAGAGGACGCTCACGCCGAAGTCGACGGCGACAGACGAGAGTGCGCCCCGAATCGCACCAGGGTGGATGTTCCGTTCTTCGTAGAGGCCATGCCCCTCGATGATGAGAAGTGGACGGGCGTAGTGACGGGTGAGGTCGGCGATTTGCTCGAACAGCGAGCGGTCACCGCCCGTGAGCGTGTCGAGGAAGTCGGAAATGCTCTTTCGCTCGACTGCAACCCGGTCCGAGAGGATGTAGTCGCCGACAGCGAGCGTCTCCAGTCGCGTCGTCAAGTCGTCGCGCTTCGAGAGCGTGCGGGCGATGTGGGAGTCGAGTTCTCGCTGGTCGACGACGATTTCGACGCTCTCCTCGCCTTCGGTTCCGGCCTTCGCAATGGTGCCCGCTTTTTCGGATTCAGTCACCGGGTCGTCGGCCGTTTCACCGGCGTCAGCGTCGTCGTCCGTTTCACTGCCATCAGCGTCAGCGTCGGCATCGACGTCAGCAGACTCACCGTCCGGTTCCGCGCGCGCTAACTGTTCGTCAGAGGGACCGAAATCGGCAATCCCCGACTGCCCGTCCGTCACGTTCGCGGCAGTGGTAGTCGTGGAAGCCGATTCGGTGGCCGTCTCGGCGGACGATGTGGGTGCTTCCGACACCCCATCGTCAGCCAGTCCATCACCATCGACCCCTTCATTTCCGGTGGAACCGTCTCCCGCGAACTCGTCGAGGTCGCGCTGTGAGTGGTCGAGTTCGGCTTCAATCTCGGCCGCAGCACCCTTGAGTTCGCGGAGTTCCTTTTTCATCGTCTTCTCGCGCCGACGCGATATCCAGAAGTAAGCTTCGTCGCGCGTGTCTTCGGCGAGGAGGACGACAACCCGCCCGTCCGCCTGTCGGCCGGTTCGGCCCTTCCGCTGGATGGACCGAATGGCCGTCGGAACGGGTTCGAAGAAGAGCACGAGGTCGACTTCCGGTACGTCCAGTCCCTCCTCGGCGACCGACGTGGAGACGAGAACCTCGAACTCGCCGCCTCGGAACTTGTCGAGCGTCTCCTGTTGTTCTTTCTGGGACATCCCGTCGGAACCCTCGCGGTCGCCCTGTCCGACGAACCGGCGGACGGAGAAGCTCTCCGAGAGGAACTCAGTGAGCGCCTCGGCCGTGTCACGCGACTCCGTAAACACGATGACGCGTTCTCCGTCGTGAATGCCGAGCGTCTCGGCGAGGAGGATTCGCGTCTTTCTGAACTTCGGGTGGAGACCATCGAACGACTCGGCTTTCCGCATCGCTTCGCGGACTTTCGGCTCCGCGACGAGTCGCTGACTCGCCTTCGACGCCCCCGACGAACGGGCCGCGTTGCGCTGGCGCTCGAAGTATCGCCGGACCGACTCGACGGACTGCGTCTCGACGAGTTCGACCGCCCGACGAAGTTTCATCACCTCCGCGTGCGTGGACATGCCCTTGTAGCCCTCGGACTTGTCGGCGTTCATCAGCCGTTGGAGTTCCGCGCGCATCCGATTGAGGTCCTTCTGGGAAACGTCGGGTTTCGTGGAACTCGCAACGCCCAAATGCTTGAGTTTCTCCAGTCGGTCTTTGATGACCTCGTTGAGGGCGTCGCGAATCTCCAGAATCTCGTCGGGAAGTTGGATTCGGTTCCACTCCACGTCCGTGTCGTGGGTGTACTCGGCGACGTCCGCGTCCTCTTCCGTCATTACCTCCACATCGGCGATACCGAGGTTCTCACACACTTCGAGGATAGCCTCCTCGTCGCCTCCGGGCGACGCACTCATGCCCGTCACGAGCGGGTCTGCCGCGTCAGCGTGGTATCGCTCGGCGATATAGACGTAGGCGTAGTCGCCACTCGCGCGGTGGCACTCGTCGAAGGTAAGGTGTGTCACGTCTCGGAGCGAGATTCGGTTGCCGATGAGGTCGTTTTCGATGACCTGTGGGGTTGCGATGATTATCTGGGCGTCGTCCCAGAGCGCGGCACGGTCGTCGGGCCGAACGTCGCCGGTGAAGACGACGATTTCGTCGTCCAGAATGTTCAGCGCTTCGCGGTAGAAGTCCGCGTGCTGCTGGACGAGCGGTTTCGTCGGCGCGAGAAACAACGACTTCCCGCCGATTTCGTGTAATCGTTCGGCGGTGACCAAGAGACTGACTGTCGTCTTTCCAAGCCCGGTCGGAAGACAAACAAGCGTGTGGTCGTCGCGCGCGGCACCTGCGAGTCGAATCTGGTAGAGTCGCCGCTCAATGAACGACGGGACGAGTTTCGGATGGTCTACGTACGCAACGTCCTCGGAGGCCGACATCGGTGTCGATTGCGCGCCCTCGCCGATAAGGGTTCGCAGAGTACGGTGAAAGTAAAGGAGTCCGCCGATGAAAGCCGCGATGACGGTTGTTACCTCGCGCTATCGGCGGTGTCGAGGTCAGGGTCGTCTGGCCGCGCAGACGGGAGCGACGCCTCGAGGAGCGACGCCCACTCAGCGACCTTTTCGTTGTACGATTTGGACATAGCGCTTCCCAAGAGGATATACTCTCAACTATCGTATATAATGATTGTGCCAGTTCGACGGCCGAACCCGACGGTCACGAGGGATGTTCCACCGGAAACGACGGGGTCAGGAAGGGACTCAGTCTTCGCGCTCACCGGGACCCCACGAGTCGGGGACCTCGATGACGTACCGACCGTCTTCGCGGAGCGAGATGATGTACTCGTCGCGGTCGTACAGTTCCATAAGATTGAGTTCGTACTGGCCGGGATTGACGATTTTGATGCTCTCGAACTGGTCGTTGAGTTCTTCGCGGAGTTGGTCGAGGTTCGGTTGGTCGTCGGAGGACGGTTCGATGACCGTCCCGTCGACATCTGCCGGTGCGTCTTTCGGTCCGTCACCCGATGGCCGCTCAGTTGGTGTGGCCTCGTTCGGTGACCGTGGTGCGGCCTCGTTCGGCGTCTGGGTGGATTCGCTTGGGGTCCGTGGAGTCGGCTCACCCGGTTCCTGTTGGGTTGACTCGTGCCGATCCGCATCGGCGGCCGCGAGCTCTTCCGGCGTGACGACATCGCTTCGGGCGCTCTTCTGTGAGTTGTCTTCGTCGGTCTCTCGGGCGTTAATTCGTCCGGGCTGGCGGTTCCCGGGTGCGCGCCCTTGCTCACCAGTCGAGTCCGGAGCCGGCTGTTTCCGCGTCTCTTGACGAGGAGAATCGGCAGATTCCGAGTCATCGGGAGCGGCGGGCCACTCTCCCCATCCTCGCTTCGGTTCGGTCTTCGGCGCGTTCGATGTCTCCCGAGTGTTTTTCGACTCGGTGGTGTTTTTCGACTCAGTGGAAGACGTTCGAGCGGTGTCCGAAGGTCCAGTAGACTGCCCCGCCGACCCTTTGGACTGCTCTGGCTGCCCTGTAGACTTGTCAGTCGTTCCGGAACTCACCCAGTCGCTGACGGTCATCGAATCGTCATCGCCGCTTCCGGGTCGAGACTGGTTCTGTTCTGCTCGGTCACGAACGGCGTCGGCTGCCGAGGATGTCAAGTCCCGCGTTCCGGCACCGCCCGTCGTACGAGTGTTGTCACTGCCGCCCGCAGGTCCGTCAGCGCTGGATGCGGGCTCGAACTGAAACTTGTTGCCGCCGCAGTTCGGGCACCCCGAGAGCATCTCCTTCGAGCCGTCGGGGAACACCTTACCGCACGTCGTGCATTGATGTGGCATTGGTAGCTGTTGGCGCCGGATGGCGCGTGATGGTGTTCGTGAGACCCCCTACTTTCGTGAGACGAGCGCGCTGATGAGATTCTCGTCTTTGTGGAGCGTCTGAATCTGGTTCGCGGGACCGATAACCGTGAGCTTCTGCGTCGATTGCCGACCCATAAGTCGGTCGAGGAAGCTCTGGTCTGCGGTCTGCGAACGCGGATACGTCTCGATTTCGATGCCGTTGAACTCGTCGGGGCTGATTTCGGCCATCGTCACCTCGATGAGCTTCGACTCCTCGTCCGGCGAAAGTCCCTCTTCGAGAATGACGATATTCCCGTCGCGGACGCCATCGAGGATAAGCCGTATCTTCTCCATGCTGGCGAGATTGGCCATTCGATTCCCGCTGAAGAGGTCTATCTGAACCCCGTCGGAACCGTTGTCGGACGCCGTTGCTTCAGGCATAGAGAATCACCCGAAGTACTCCGCTATCTTCGCGTACACTTCGTCCATGTTCTCTCCCTCGAGTGCCGAAAGTTCGACTGTCTCGTGCTGTGGGTACGCGTTCGCGATGCGTTCGACGTTCGAATCTTCGAGGTCGATCTTGTTCGCGAAGATGAGCACGGGCAGGTCCTGACTCTCGATGATACCGATGAGCATCGTGTTGACCTGCGAAATCGGGTCTTTCGTACTGTCGAGCACGTAGACGACACCGTCAACGTCCTCGCGGAGCCAGTGCATGGCTTCCGCGACGCCTTCGGTCGCCTCGCGGGACCGACGGACGGCGTCGTCTTTCTCCATGTCGTGTTCGAGGAACTCTTTGTAGTCGACCTTCGTCGTGACACCCGGCGTGTCGACGATGTCGATTGTGACTTTCTTGCCATTCCGCTCGATTTCGACGTTCTCCTTCCGCCGCGCGCGGCGAGTTTCGTGAGGGATGTGGCTCTCGGGACCGATTGCGTCACCGGTCCAGTCACGGGCGATACGATTTGCGAGAGTCGTCTTCCCGGCGTTGGGCGGGCCATAAATACCGATCCGCTTCGGCTCGCTCTCCGAAAAGAGCCGGTCAACGACTCGTGAGATGCTGTCTCTGAGATCTGTAAGCAGTCCCATCCTGGGCCTCCCGCACCTCCCGACCACGTCGTGGAGGGCGTATGGAGGTATCACCCAACCGGACTCACTTAAGCACTACGTCAGACACCAGTCACGTTCCAGACAGAACGACAGAAACTGAAGAAGGCCCCCATTTCCACTCGAACGGACCATATTCACGGGTCTATCGTCTTTTACTGCCTGTCATCGCACTCGAGATGGTAATTCGTTGGCTTCCAATATTCTTGTTTTCGTGTGCGTGCACACGAAGCAGTCCTGACTGTCAACTCGAGTGAATTTATCTGAGGGGGAGCCGGTCTGTTTCGTCTCACCTTTCCTCCTTCTTTTTCTCCTGACGCTGTTCGTCGATAGCTCCCAGTTAGAAGTCGGTGGCACGTCTCCACGAGTGAGTCGTCTCCAGAGTAACTCGTGAGAGACCCTCCCACGGAGATGAAACAGTCGGGAGGGCACACCCCCACCCCTTCGTTTCAGGTGGAACGG
>NZ_JBZRPK010000714.1:0-21831 GCF_058382125.1 Haloferax sp. s1 | reverse complement strand
AAAGATGGCCGAAGACGTCAAGCCGACCCGCAAGAACTTGATGGCGATTGAGGATCGCATCGAACTCTCCGAGCGGGGCCACGACACGCTCGAACAGAAGCGTGACGGCCTCATCATGGAGTTCATGGACATTCTCGACCAGGCACAGGACGTGCGGGCGAACCTCAACCAGGACTACGAGCGCGCCCAGAACACCATCAACATGGCCCGCGCCATGGAGGGTGACGTGGCGGTTCGCGGTGCGGCGGCCGCACTGAAAGAGTACCCCGAGATTACGACGCAGTCGAAGAACATCATGGGCGTCGTCGTCCCGCAAATCGAGTCTTCGCGCGTGAAAAAGAGCCTCGACCAGCGTGGCTACGGACTGCTCGGCTCCTCGGCCCGCATCGACGAGGCCGCGGACGCCTACGAGGAACTCCTCGAATCCATCATCCTCGCCGCGGAGGTCGAGACGGCGATGAAGAAGATGCTCGAAGAGATCGAGACGACGAAGCGCCGTGTCAACGCACTCGAATTCAAGCTACTGCCCGAACTGTACGAGAACCAGGAGTACATCGAGCAGAAGCTCGAAGAACAGGAGCGCGAGGAAATCTTCCGCCTGAAGAAGATTAAGGCGAAAAAGGAAGAAGAAGAAAAAGAAGAGCGGGCAGCCGCCGAAGAGGCCGAGGCGGAAGCCGCTGCGGCGAACTAAGTTTCGTCTTCTCACATCTGACGACACTCTCTCGGTCGGGGCACCGACCACTTTTCATCACCGTGCCGCGTAGTGTTCGCTATGTCCTGTCCCGACTGTGGCGGGGAGGAGGCCGTCTTCTCAGTCCCCGAACCGCTCGAAGAGTATACGCCGGAAGCGGCACTGACACTTGCGTTGTGTAGTAATTGCCTCCGAGTTCGGCCGAGCGAAAACCCTCCGACCGAAGGCATATCTGGACCGCTTGCAGGTGCTATTCCCGATGGTGAGGGCGGTGCCGCGGTTGTGGTGTTAGTCAGCCTTCTCGATGCGCTGGCGCTCAACCGCTCCGCAATCGTAGACTGTCTCGAGTACGCCGAACGCAAGGGTGTCGATGTGCAACTCACGCTCAATCGACTCCAACAGGAGGCGACTGACCCACACTTCGACGTAGCCCGTCGACAGGAGCAGTTAGATTCGTTTCTCTGAGGCTGACGGTGCGCGCGGGACGGCCGTTACAGCCTGAGTCGAGTTGTAACTCGGCGGTCGTGTCGGCGGTCGATATCAGGTCGGCGTTCGATACTTATCTTCTCGCGCTCGCGTGCGCGAAGACGCCGAGGAGGAGTCGATTAGACGCCGGTGGAGTACCGGAGAATGCCGGCGATGCCACCGAAAGCGTCGTAGAGCTGTTCGCCTTTCTCGAAGTCCGTACTGATGAACTTCGTCTCGGTGCCACGCTGGTCTGCGAGGTCCATCAGGAACTCGATAACGTCCTCGCGTTCCTTCAGTTCGGCTTCGGAGCCGTCTTCGCAGTCGTGGCTGGGCGTGTCGTGCCGGTGGTCGATGAGTTCGTACTCTTCTTGCCCGCCACAATCGTAGATGGCGACGTCCTTCCGCAGGTCCTCGGAGATGAGGAGGCGGTCGACAGACCCCATAACGAGGTTCTTACGTGTCGCCTCGAACCCGTAGGTGGACTCGTTTCCGCGGTGGAGTTTCTCGAAGAACTCCTCCATCTGCTTTTTGTCCTTGATGACCTCTTGGTCGGCCAGCGCGTCCTGGCCGGCGTCGACGAGGTCGTACAGGCCGGATTCGTCGGTGTACGCCACGTCGAACTTCCCGACGACGAGGTCCTGAAGTTCGTGGTGGAGGTAATCTCCGTCGAGGAACTCGTCTTTCGTCGGTGAGGGACCACCGACGAGGATGCCGTCCATATCGTGTCGTTTTGGGACGAACAGGTCATTCGCCATGCCGGCGACCTCCTGATAGAAGTTGTCGATGGCTTCGAGGCGGAGGCGGGCGAAACGCTGGGCGGACTGACCACCTTTGCGCTGCTTTCCGGGGACGAGCGACGAAGCGCTCTTGACCGGTTCGACGCGCTTGCCTTTCAGCCACCCGACGTTGGCCTCGCGGCGGTCGAGGACGACGAGACCGAACAGGCCCTTGTCCATGAGCATGTCTTCGAGCGGTCCGGTGAGGAAGTTCGAGTCGCAGTGGTACCGGAACGACTGAATCGGCTCTGGCGGGCTTTCGAGTACCTTCGTGACCATATCGGTCTGGCCGCCGCCGGAGTTGACCGCACCGGAGAACATGACGATACCGCGTTCGGGTGGGAAGGTGTCGTAGTAGCGGAGGCGGTCTTTGATACTCGTGAGTGCGTCTTGGACGTTCGTCCGCGTCTGCTTCGATTTGATGTTAGACGCTTCGCTGTGCTCTGTGATGACGTGCTCTACAACGTCAGATATCTGCTTGTCTTCGGGGATATAGATCGTGACGAGCTGAGTTCCTGAGCCTTCGTACTCTCTGAGGTCCTCGATGACCTTCTTGAATTCGTACTTTCGGCGGTCGTCGCTCGGCCCCTCGGCGTCGCTACTCATCACCCAATATAGTCCGGCCAGCGGCTAAGTAACCTTTGACTGGGCACGCGGAACGGTACCGCGAATCAACACCGAGAACGGTCGGCGAACATTTATGTGGCTGTCATGGGTGGACTTCGACGTTGGAATCATGGCACGGGTGTACGCAATTGCCAGCGCAAAAGGCGGGGTTGGAAAGACGACGACGACGGCCAATCTCGGGACCACCCTCGCAATGGCTGGTCACGATGTCGTTGTCGTCGACGGTGACCTCGGGATGCCGAATCTCGCTGGTGCCCTCGGCGTCGACCCAGATGGGGCGACGCTTCACGACGTGCTCACTGGTGAGACGACGGTCGAATCGGCCATCTACGAAGGTCCAGCGGGACTTTCAGTCCTGCCGGGTTCGAACGCGCTGGAAGCGTTCGCCCGCGCGAACGCGAAGGAACTCGACCCGATAATCTCGACGCTCAAGGAGAGCTACGACATCGTCATCGTCGACACTGGCGCGGGCCTCAGTGACGACACGTTCGTCCCGCTGAAGCTCTCCGACGAGGTCGTCTTGGTCTCTACGACGGAGCGCGAGGCCCTCGGCGACACCGAAAAGACCCGACAGCTCGGCAAACGAATCGGGGCCGAGATGGTCGGTGTCGTCCTTACCAGAGTCGACCAGTCGAACCCGAACGCCGAGGTTGTCGCTTCGACCCTCGACGCTGGTGTCATCGCGGTCGTACCGGAGGACCCGTCCATCCGCGAGGCACTCAGCACCCAGGTTCCGGTCGTCGCCCGCTCGCCCGACAGCATCGCCGCCGCGGGCTACCGGGCACTTGCGGAAGCACTCACGGGCAAGCCGGTCCCGATTCCGGATTCGTCTGTGGATACAACTGATTCCGAAGCAGAACCATCGGATGCACCCGTTTCTGCGTCCGAAACTGACGCCACCGCCGATACGGCGGAAAATGTGTCCGTCGTCCAGACGGATGCGGAATCCGGTTCAGAACCGGAATCGGAGTTCGAACGGGAGTCGAAACCGGAACCCGAGCCAGAGCCGGAACACGAATCAGAGACAGAACTGAAGTCGGAACCCGAACCCGAATCCGACCCCGAGCCAGTGACCGAATCGATAGCCTCCGAGCCAGAACCGGAGCCAACGTCAGTATCCGAGTCGAAACCACCGGCTGAACCAACGGTTTCGGAGCCGGAGCCAGAGCCGGAACCTGAACCGGAACCAACGACCGAGGCCATAGACTCCAATCCGGTATTTGACGCAGACACTAACGTAGACTCCGAATCAGAAACTTCTGAACCACCCCTCGAATCGACGACGGATTCGGAGGCGACCACGACACAACCACCCCAGTCGTCCACTTCGACTACTGATGCGGAAGCCGGTCTCAAAGACGAGTCTGATACCGATGACGACGACTTCGCCGCCTCGATTCCGTTCTCTGGAGGTGCTCCGGACGACCCGGCCGAGTCGCCGTCTCACGAACAGGATACGGTCTCGGACGACGACGAACCACCGGTGGCTAGCTCCACTGCCCCGGTAGCTAATACCACAAATTCAGCAGCTAACACTACCGACTCGGTAGCTGACAATACCGCCGACCCGTTAGCCGACGACGCTACCGATGCTGCCGACCCGTTAGCCGACGACGCTGCCGACGACTCACCCGCTGGCGGTGTTGACAACGACCCCTTGGCAGCGGATGTCGATGACAGTGCTACGGAACTCGGCACCGACCATGCCATCGGCGGCAGCGACGACCCACTCGCTGCGGACCTCGACGAGAGCGTCGAGGACTCCCCAACCGCCGACGAATCCACGTTCTCTGATACTGAACCCGAAACGCAGGGGACTGACCCACTGGCAGGTGACGCAGTCGTCGACCCCTCCGAATCCGCTCCCGCGGACTCCACCGGCCCCGCCGATTCGGATTCACCCGCTACTGTTGGCTCACCCGACTCTACCGATTCCGTCCCCTTCGACTCCGATACCGACGATTCGTCCTCCGTCGTCACCGAAGCACCGGAATCCGAGGACGACCCGCTCGTCGCCGAAGCCGAACCGACCACTGAGGCAGACGCGTCCGCCGAAGACGCAGCAGCCGAAGACACCCCCGATGAGAACAGCAAGGAAGAGGGCGTTTACACCACGTCACTCGTCGAGGAAGTCGAGTCGTTCGATGACGACGAACACGACGACAAGAAGAAGGGATTCTTCAGTCGCTTCCTCGGCTAAACGGGAAGGCCTTTTACTCGCGTCTGCGGAAAGCCCCCTATGGCAGAATCTGAGTCCGTCCCCTTCTGGTGGATAGTGCTGTTCCTAGTCCTTGCGCTCGGCGGCGGTGCCGCAGCAGTTTTCTCTCTCGGCGGGTCGATTATCTCCGGTACGGCCGTGCTCCCACTCCTGTTCTAACGCAGCAAAAACAACTGCCGAGAAAAACGATTCAGCCCGTGGTCACATCGACTCGGGCGCTTCTACCCCGATGATAGCGAGCGCATTCGCCACTGCGTTCCGCGAGGCTTCGACGAGTGCGAGTCGCGCGGCACCGACTTCTTCGTCGGCGTCGAGCACGGGACACTCGCGGTAGAAGGTGTTGAACACTTCCGCGAGTTCGCGGGCGAACGTCGCAATCGTGTGCGGTTCGAGGTCGTCAGCCGCCGCCTCGATAACCGCGGGGAACCGCGCAATCGTACGGAGCAGGTCGCGCTCGGCCTCGGTCGTGAGGACCGAGGGGTCGACCTCACTGGCGTCGATACCGGCGGCGGTTGCCTCGTCGACGATACCGCAGCAGCGGGCGTGGACGTACTGGATGTACGGAGCGGACTGGGCCTCGAAGTTGAGCGCCTGGTCCCACTCGAAGGTGATGGCCTTCGTCGGCTGTTTCGAGACGATATCGTAGCGAACCGCCCCGATACCGACCTGCCGGGCGATGCGGTCGATGTCTTCCTCGTCGAGGTCGTCGTCGCGGGTGCGGCCTTCGAGGCGTTTTTCGACTTCGTCGCGGGCACGCGAGATGGCCTCGTCGAGCAGGTCGTCGAGCATAACGCCGGTCCCCCTGCGGGTGGACATCCCGAGGCCGCCGGGAAGGTTGACCCACGAGAAGATGACGTTTTCGAGCTTGTCCACGTCGTTGCCGAGGATGTCGAGCGCGGCCCGAAGTTGGCCAGCCTGCAGTTTGTGGTCTTCGCCGAGGACGGTCACGGCGCGGTCGTAGTTCTCGAACTTCCACTCGTGGTGGGCAAGGTCGCGCGTCGTGTACAGCGACGTGCCGTCCGAGCGAAGGAACACGAGGTTCTTCTCGATGTCGTATTCGTCGAGTTCGAGTTGCCACGCGTCTTCCTCGTAGACCGCGTGCTCGGTCTCTTTGAGGCGGTCTGCGAGGTCGCGAGTGCTCCCGTCGAACATAAAGCGCGTCTCCTTGACGAACTCGTCGAACTCCGCGGGGAGACGTTCGAGACACTCGCGCATCCCGCCGAGCACTTGGTCGACGACGGTCTCGACGCGGGCGTAGGTCTCTTCGTCGCCCTCCTCGATGCCCTGTAGAATCTCGGTGATTTCGGCTTCGGCGGCCTCGACCTCCTCGGGGTCTGCCTCTTCGAGGAAAGCATTCCCCTTGCGGTAGTAGCGAACGAGGTCGTACTCGATGCGGTCGCGCTCGGGTTCGCTGTCGAGGTCTTCCTCGTCGAACGTCTCGTAGGCCCACGTGAAGACGGCCATCTGGCGACCGGCGTCGTTCACGTAGTAGTGCCGCTCCACGTCGTTGCCGGCGAAGTCGAGCAGGTTGGCGACGGCGTCGCCGACGATGGGGTTGCGGGCGCGCCCGACGTGGACCGGGCCGGTTGGGTTCGCACTCGTGTGCTCGACGACGACGCTGTCGCCGGTCGACGGGAGACGGCCGTACTCGGTGTCGTCCGCCGCGGCGTCGAGCGTATCGTCGTAGTACGCGTCGGTCACGTGGAAGTTGACGTACGGACCTTGCGTGTCGACTTTGCCGAGGTAATCGTAGCCCTCGACGGAGACTTCTTCGGCGATGTCGATTGCAATCTTCGGCGGCGCGGCGCCGACGACACCAGCCAGTCGGAAGGCGACGCTGGAGGCGAGCGTTGCTGGGACGTCCTCCGGCGGTTCCTCGACCCCGAGGTCGTCGGTGGGGAGGTCGAGCGACGAGAGCGCCGCAGAAAGCGCCGTCTCGACCTCCTTGCGGAACTGTCTGAACATGTACGCGGTTTCTCGGCAGGCGGCTAAAGGCCTTTCCGAACCGTCCGGGCAAACGTGGCCGTATTTGCGTTCGGGTCGGATTTACGCTCACTGCTACCTGCCGCCAAACCTCTCCTCTTGACCTCCTCCGAACCGAAAACCTCTGTTTCGGCCTAGTCCTTACTAGTTAGGTAGTATCCATATATTGTAATCGAACTACATTCAAATCGAGGCAGGACGACCTGCCCTCACTCCACCCATGAGTCACTGCAACCACTGCGATGCGTTCGTGTCGAGTGATTTCGTCCGCGTCTTCGGCGACCACGAAGGGCGCGTCTACGCGTGTCCCAGTTGTTCGGCGAATGCGGGCATCTCACAAGTGAGCGCAGAACGGAGAGCATCGTCGCTCTGAACTGTCCCCCCATCGCGTCAAACCCGAACCAACCCCTCGTACCCACCAACTACCCCTAGCCGACTCCCCCACACCCACCAACCAACTCTCCCATACCCACCATCCACCAACCAACTCTCCCACACCCACCATCCATCAACCAACTCTCCCACATCCACCAACCCACACCCACCATCTACCAGCCCACACCCACCATCCACCGTTCCTTCGTCCCACTGGTCTCTCCAGAACAGCCAGCGGGTATCTAGCCCACCTCCACTTCCGCGTTTCTTGAACCGATAGACTGACCGACGGACTTACCCGTAATCGATTGAAAGGAATGGGTACGCAGTTCAGCCGGTTACTCCACACTCCATCACATTTTTGAGATACATCTCAGTTACGATACGCTTATGGGATGAGCGTTCGAATCGTGTGATATGTCAGAATCGGCAGTCGCCGCGACGGTCGGGTTCGATGAGTTGGCCACGCTCAAACTCGTTGCGCTCGACGGCGGCCGCTCCGGTCCGGTCAAAGTTTCCTGTTCAGGGCTTGCAAACCGGCTGGATGTCTCCAACCAGACGGCGTCACGCCGTCTCCAGCGCCTCGAAGAGGCCGATTTCATCGACCGCGAAGTTGTCGCGGACGGCCAGTGGATAACCATCACTGACTCCGGTGAGTCGGCGCTCCGTCACGAATACGCGGACTACCGTCGTATCTTCGAGACGCCGTCAGTGGTCGTCCTCGAAGGCGAGGTGACCGGCGGGATGGGTGAGGGTCGCCATTACATCTCGCTTCCGGGCTACATGGAGCAGTTCACCGAGCGACTGGGCTACGAACCGTTCCCGGGTACGTTGAACGTCCGCCTCGACGATGACGCCATCCGCACTCGCGCGGGGATGTCCGCACTCGACGCAGTCCCAATCGACGGGTGGGAGGACGACGAGCGGACATTCGGCCCGGCCACCTGCTACGCGGCCGTTATCGAAGTCGGTGACGAGTCGTACGACCCCGTCCACATCATCGTTCCCGAACGGACCCACCACGACGAGTCGCAACTCGAAATCATCGCGCCGGACAAACTCCGCGACGAACTCGACCTGTTCGACGGCGACACGATTACGGTCCGCGTCGAGGAGGCTGATTTCGAATGAGTCGCCCCGCCGAGACCGACCTCGATGCCGTTTCGCGCGTCCTCGACGCGTTCCGCGCGGGCGACCCGGTGCTCATCCACGACTTCGACGACCGCGAAGGAGAAACGGACATCGTCTATCCGGCAGGTGCGGTTCGCCCCGCCGATGTGGCCCGGATGCGAAACGATGCCGGCGGACTCGTCTGTGTCGCCCTCCCGAACGACGTGGCCCAGACGCTCTCGCTGCCGTTCATGGACGACGTACTCGACCACCCGGCGGCCGCCGCACACGACCTCGCGTACGACTCGCGTTCGTCGTTTTCGTTCACGGTGAACCACCGCGACTCGTTTACGGGTATCACCGACCGCGACCGGGCGATGACCATCTCCCGACTCGCACCCGTCGCCGAGGCGACCCGCGCAGGCGACTACGGGGCCAACGATTTCGGCGGCGAGTTCCGCGCACCCGGACACGTCCACCTGCTCCGCGGCGCGCCGAACCTGCTCGAAGACCGGCAGGGACACACTGAACTCGGCCTTGCGCTGGCCGACGAAGCGGCCCTTCCGCCCGCTGTCGTCGTCTGCGAGATGCTCGATGATGAGTCCGGCGCGGCACTTTCGAAGACGGCGGCCTCCGACTACGCCGCCAGACACGACCTCGCGTTCGTCGACGGCGACCGCCTCCTCGACGAACTCGTCTGAGTCGACTGGCCCGCTTCGCGTTTTATTCTCCACGCTGCCCGTCGCGCCACGACCACTCGGGTTCCCATCCGAGGAGTTGCTTCGCTTTCTCCGTCAAAACGAGTGATTGGTGTCCAGACAGTTGGTCCCGAACGTCGGCGTCGGGATAGACGTCACGTGCGAGCGTCGCCGACTCGACCGTCGTTGAGGTGTCCGCTGCCGCCGCCCAGAACTCCTCGTGACCCTCGTAGTTCGCTTCGAGCGCGCGCCGAACGAGCCTCGCCGCGTCCTCGCGTCCGAGATACGAAAACAGCGTATTCCGCGCGGTGTGGAAGAAGCCCGCCTCTTTGAGTCCCGAAAGCGACCGGTCTCGCTCGGCAAAGGTCTGTCTCGCTTCTTCCTTGCTCGGCATCCACGGAAACCGAAGACTGGCGATGGTTTTTGGCGCATCGTCTCGCCGCGAGAACCCCGTCGCGGTCTGTTCGGCGATGTACTTTCCGAGTCCGTAAGGGTTCGACGGCGTTTCTCTGTGGGCTTCGTCAATCGGGAGATAGTCGATTTGAGCGGGGTCGGGTTCGAAACTCCCGCCGATGGCGCTCATACTCGATGCGATGGCAACGTTGTCGATGTCGAGAGCGGCCGCCGCTTCGAGGACGACGTACGTCGATTGAACGTTGCTCTCGAACACGCGGTGACCCGGGTCGTGGTCGGGCGTCGAAATGGTCCCGAGGTGGACGATGGCATCGGCGTCGACTGCACTGAGCGTCGCCGTGAGGTCGCCCGCATCTAGGGCGCTCACCCGGTAGTCGTGGTCGGCGAGGGCTGATTTGCTGTGGCGACTGAGGTTCGTCACCGTGTAGCCGTTTGCCCGAAGGTGAGCGACAACCGTCGGACCGAGTTGTCCGGTTCCGCCCGTGACGGCGATAGATTCGAGGGCCATACCCCGGAAGTGGTGTTGCACAGACAAAATCATCGGGGCCGCTGTGGCCGGTTCGTCATGATTTTAGAGGGGGGCCTCCGAAGGCAGGTATATGGGATTCGATGATATGGACGTGTCCACGATTTGGATGAACGGCGAATACGTGGACTGGGAGGACGCACAGATTCACGTCCTCACGCACGGACTCCACTACGGTACGGGTATCTTTGAGGGCGTTCGCGCCTACGAAACCGACCGCGGTCCGGCTATCTTCCGCTGGGAAGAACACCTCGAACGGCTCTACAACTCCGCGAAGCCGTACGACATGGATATCCAGTACTCGCCCGAGGAACTCACCGAGGCGACGCTGGAAGTCGTCCGCCGGAACGACCTCGGCGGCTGTTACATCCGCCCCATCGCCTACTACGGCTACGACTCGCTCGGCGTCAGCCCCAAGGACAACCCGACCGACGTTGCCATCGCCGCGTGGCCGTGGGGAACGTACCTCGGCGAGGACGCGCTCGAAAACGGCGTCGACGTGATGGTCTCGTCGTGGCGTAAGCACGCATCGAGCCAGATTCCGACGAACGCGAAGACGACCGGTCTGTACGTGAACTCTCTTCTCGCCGGTGAGGAGGCACGTCGAAACGGCTACGTCGAAGCAATCGTCCTGAACAAGGAGGGGAACGTCGCAGAAGGACCCGGCGAGAACATCTTCATGGTTCGCGACGGGAAAATCTACACCCCCGGACTCTCGCAGAGTATTCTCGACGGTATCACCCGCGACACCGTCATCACGCTCGCCCGCGAGCACGGCTACGAAGTCGACGACAGCGCCGTCATCAGCCGCGGCGAACTCCACACCGCCGACGAACTGTTCTTCACCGGCAGCGCCGCCGAAGTGACGCCCATCCGCAAGGTCGACAACGTCGTCATCGGCGAGGGCACGCGCGGCCCGGTCACCGAAGAACTCCAGACCGCCTTCTTCGACCTCGTCGAGCGCAAGACCGACGACCACGAAGAGTGGTTCACCTACGTCGAAGAGCAGTAACGCGGTAGCACAGCGATTTTTTGCGGCGGTTCAACGACGACAGCGACGAGAAACGACGCTGGCGAGTGCCCGCGCCTTATTCGTTCGTAACTTGGCCGTCCGTCGACTCCTCCGTGACTTCGATGTTGAACTCGTCGATGTGGTCCTGTTCGGCGAACCCAGCCGAAAGGACGCGCGTGAGGGCTTCTTCGACTTTCTCGCCCGTCTCTTCGATATCGTCGGGGTCGACCTCCATCACGAAGCCGGTGGTGATGTTCGGCGCGGTCGGCATGAAGACGATTTCCCTGCCGTCAGCGGTCTTCTTGCCGGTTTTGAACGCGGTCATCCGAATCCCCGGCCACGTTTCGAGACGGACGGGTTTCTGGAGGTCTTCGGTGCCTGTAAGTGCCGTTTCGACTGCGAGTTTAGAAGCGTTGTAGACGATGCGAACGAGCGGGACCTTGTTCATCGCCGCGTCGATACCCGATTCGAGCACCCGCCCGACAGTCGTCCGCATGAGGTAGCCCACCGAGAGGACGAGCAACACGAAGATAATGATGGCAACGAAGAAGCCGAACACCTCCGATTCAGTGGTTGGGTCCGACCCTCCTGTGAGGAGTGTAGATACGAAGGGAATTTTGATAATGCTATTGTAAAATATTGTAAATATATAGATGATAACGATGAGCGGTACGAGGACCACGAGACCGCTGGCGAAGTCGCGTCTCCACGAGGACATTGATATTCGGTACGTGAACCCGCGGGCATAAGGGGATTTCTAGTACGGGTCGTGACGACACAGTCCAAAACCGATGCCGTCGAACAGTTGTCCTAGATACCGACGACCGCACGAAGCGCGAATAGCGCGTTCTCCTTGCGCTCGCGGACGCGGCGGTAGAAGTACGAGAACCACTTGCCGCCGTACGGCGCGTACTGCCACACTTCGATGCCCTCAGCAGCAAGCTCGCGCTGGGCGTCCTCACGCACGCCCATGAGCATCTGAATCTCGTAGTCGCGGTCGTACTCCGCGCTGAGTTCGCGCGCGTAGTCAATCATCTCTGGGTCGTGGCTCCCGACGGCGATACCGCCCTCGTACTCTCGAAAGAGGTACGCCAGCAGTTCCTTGTACACTTCGTCGATCTTCGACTTCTTCTTGTGCGCGATGGATGCCGGTTCGTCGTACGCGCCCTTGACGAGGCGAATCTTCCCCGGCACGTCGGCGAGTCGCTCTAAGTCATCGGGCGTGCGCTTCAGGTTCGCCTGCACACACAGTCCCATGCCGCCGCCGAACTCGCGGGCGAGTTCCTCGAAAGCGTCGAGCGTCACGTCGGTCGTCTCGTGGTCCTCCATGTCGCACCACAGGAAGACGCCGTGGTCGTCGGCCGCCGCAGCGATGCGTCGGTAGTTTTCGACGAATACGTCGTCACCCACGTCGAGTCCGATTTGCGAGGGCTTCACCGAGACGCAGGCGTCGAGGTCCGACGACGCGATATCTTCGACCAGTTGGATGTACGCGTCGGCGTCTTCATCGGCCGGACCGCGCTCGTGGTAGTGCTCGCCGAGGAGGTTCAGAATAACTGCCACGCCGTCTTCGTTCATCTGTCGGGCGTGGTCGAGTGCCCCTGCCGCGGATTCTCCCGCGACGAACTTGCTCGCGATGGGCGGAATCATGATAAAAGATTACGACCGTCCGGTATTCAGAGTTATCATCCCTGACGAACCGTAATCGGGTGACGTCGTCGCCTCTCCCCGCGACGAATCGTCGGAACTTACATTCCCCCCCACGGACGAACTCGCATGGTCGTCTCTCTCGTCGTTACTGCCTTCTGGGCGATGTTGCCCGCGTATGTGCCGAACAACGCCGCCGTCCTCGCCGGTGGGGGTCGTCCCATCGATGGTGGTCGAACGTGGGGCGGCAGTCGCGTCCTCGGAGACGGAAAGACGTGGCGCGGAACCGCGGCCGGGACGCTCGCCGGAACCGCCCTCGCGCTCGCCCTCAACGCTGCTGAACCGGCCGTCTCGGGCGCGGTCGGCACCGACCTCCCGACGTTCCCCGTCGTCGCCGGGTTCGGTCTCGCCCTCGGTGCGATGCTCGGCGATATCGGCGCGTCGTTCCTGACGCGCCGGACGGGTCGTGAACGCGGTGCTGCGTTCCCCGGTCTCGACCAACTCGACTTCGTCGTCGGCGCGCTCGTCCTCGCGTACATCACCGCGCCCGGGTGGTTCACGGCGACGTTCACACTCCCCGTGCTCGCCGTCGTTCTCGTCATGACGCCCGTCTTGCACGTCGTCACCAACGTCGCCGCGTATCTGCTTGGATTCAAGAACGAGCCCTGGTAATCCACTTTTCTGCGTCGGAGTCGCCTTCGACCTCACTCGCGGTACAGCGTTGGACGAACTCTACCGCCTCCGCTTCACCCTGCTTCGCCCCGCTTCACCCTGCTTCGCCCCGCCTCGCCCTGCTTCGCCCCGCCTCGCCCTACTTCGCTCCGCCTTGCCCTACTTCGCCCCGAACCAACCCGCTTAAGCGCCCTGCTCGTTCCTGTTGAAACAAGATGGCGAACACAGAACTCATCGAGGCGCTTCGTGACGCCGACGCGGTTCAGTTCGGCGAGTTCGAACTCTCCCACGGCGGCACGAGCAACTACTACGTCGACAAGTACCTCTTCGAAACCGACCCGCGGTGTCTGAAACTCATCGCCGAGGCGTTCGCGGAACTCGTCGAAGGCGACGAGAAACTCGCCGGCGTCGCACTCGGAGCCGTTCCGCTTGTGGCCGCGACGGCCGTCGAAACGGAGAAACCCTACGTCATCGCTCGGAAGAAGGCCAAAGAGTACGGCACGGCAAAGCGAATCGAAGGCGCGCTCGAAGACGGCGAAGAAGTCGTCGTCCTCGAAGATATCGCAACGACGGGCCAGAGCGCAGTCGACGCCGTCGAGGCGCTCCGCGATGCGGGCGCGGTCGTCGACCGCGTCATCGTCGTTGTCGACCGTCAAGAGGGCGCAGACGAACTATTGGCCGAACACGACATCGAACTGCAGTCGCTTCTTACTGCCGAAGACTTGCTCGCCGACGCCGACAACTAATACACGCTTGTGACTAATTCGCGTGCAATCTGCAATCGAAGTATTCATTTTTGTGCAAGCTCGAAGGCGAAGGCATGAACAGAGCAGAGAAGGCCGCACTCCAGTTGCAGGCCGTTTCCGTACTCCGGATGCTCAAAGAGACCCGGACGTACGACGAACTGGCCGAACTCACGGGGCTGCCGGCCGGCGACCTCAACCGCTACGTCAACGGGCACGTCCTGCCCGGTGTCGAACGCGCTCGCGAGGTCGTCGAAGGTGTCGGACGAAACGCACTCGCTGACGAACTTGAAGCCCGTGTCCGCTTCGATGACGAGGGTTACGTCGACAATTCCGGCGTCGTCTTCGACCAGTCGTTCCTCGACCTCGTTGCGCCCGTCGCAGCGAATACGCTGAACTTCGAACGGCCGGACGTGATTTTGACCGCGGCGACCGACGGTATCACCCTCGGTGCCGCGATGGCGAGCTACTTCGGCGCGCGCCTCGCGTACGCGAAGAAGTCGAAAGAGACCGCCGTCGAGGACTTCATCGAGTCGCGTCAGCGACTCGCCTCCGGTATCGAATTGACCTACTATCTCCCTGCGAGCGCCATCGACGCCGGCGAGCGAGTGCTCGTCGTCGACGACCTCATCCGCTCCGGCGAGACACAGGAACTCCTCTTGGATATCGCTCTGCAGGCTGACGCGAACATCGCCGGCGTCTTTGCGCTCATCGCCGTCGGCGACGAGGGAACGAACCGCGCCCGCGAACTCACCGAGGCACCGGTCGGCGCACTCAGCATCTTCGAATAACGGCGCTTTCTCGGACGTGAGGAACGGGATTTCAGAATCCTTTTGCTTCCGCTTTGCATCGACCCGACGGGTTACGATTTGGCTTGGAGATTGCAGTGGGCACGCGCGTCAGTGATGCCAGTTCCGACGGCTCCCGTCTCGGCTACTGACGCCCGGTTGCGCTCATCGGCGACTCCACCAACTTCTCGATGTGTTCTCGTAATTGCTAGGTGACACTACAGCCGCTGTTTCTGCTAATTGTGGTCCAAAAATAGTCACCTATGTGTGGGTAGATTCTATCGAAGCCTCTTATCAATGCATGTTTGTGTATATTTCCACCGGCTGGATGGTAATGCTTATGTGTGCAATACTGGGTATGCTTAGTCGTGCATCATGGGGCTATCTGAAACCCTCGCAAACTACTTCGACGTGCATAAACACGGGTCTACGGTCAAGGCCGAAATTCTCGCGGGTATCACGACATTCTTGACCATGTCTTACATTGTCGTGGTCAACCCGGACATCATGACGGGTATCCCGGGCGCGAAGCCGGGTATCATCATCGACGGCTACACTCCGGGACAAGTCGAGTCGATGCTCGTCGTCGTGACCATCCTCGCGGCCGCGATTGCGACACTCACGATGGCGTTCTACGCGAACCGTCCGTTCGCGCAAGCACCCGGTCTCGGTCTGAACGCCTTTTTCGCGTTCACGGTCGTCGGAGCGCTCGGTATCTCGTGGCAGACGGCCCTCGCCGCCGTGTTCGTGGAAGGGCTGCTCTTTATCGCGCTCACCGCCGTCGGGGCGCGTGAGGCCATCATCAAGATATTCCCGCACCCGGTCAAGATGGCCGTCGGGACTGGTATCGGGCTCTTCTTAGCCATCATCGGCTTGCAGGCGATGGGTATCGTCGTGGACGATACCGCAACGCTCGTCACGCTCGGTAGTCTCGCGTCGAATCCAGTCGCTATCGTCTCTGTGGTCGGTCTCTTCATGACGTTCGTCCTCTACGCCGCGGACGTTCCGGGTTCAATCCTGCTCGGTATCGCTCTGACGACGGTACTCGGATGGGCAGTGACGCAGCTCGGTCTCGTCGGTCTCGACGCCGGTCTCGTCGTCGCGGCGGGAACTACGGCCGTTACACTCCCGGTCATTGGAACGTTCGACCTCGTCGTCCCCGGTTCTGGGTCAGTCGTAACCTACAACATCACACCGCTTGCTGGCTCGTTCATCTCGGGCTTCGGAAACGTTGAGGCGTTCAGTTTCGCCCTCATCGTCTTCACGTTCTTCTTCGTGGACTTCTTCGACACCGCCGGCACGCTCGTCGGCGTCGGACAGGTCGCGGGCTTCCTCGACGATAACGGCGACCTCCCCGACATCGACAAGCCGCTTATGGCCGACGCAGTCGGTACCACCGCGGGTGCGGCGCTTGGCACGTCGACGGTCACGACGTACATCGAGTCCGCATCGGGTGTCGAAGAAGGCGGTCGCACGGGTTTGACTGCGCTCGTGACCGCCGGTCTCTTCCTCGCCTCGCTCGCGCTCGTCCCCCTCGCGACGGCGATTCCGCTGTACGCCTCGCACATCGCGCTCGTCGTCATCGGCGTCGTGATGCTCCGCAACGTCGTCGACATCGCGTGGGACGACATCACTCACACCATCCCGGCCGGTATGACCATCCTTATCATGCCGTTTACCTACTCTATCGCCTACGGCATCGCGTCGGGCATTATCTCGTACCCTCTCGTGAAGCTCGCTGCCGGTGAATACGACGACATCAGTGCAGGCCAGTGGGCCCTCGCCGTCGCCTTCTTCATCTACTTCGTCGTCCGTACCTCCGGGATGCTTCAGGCACAGGTCTGACCACGCGCCGACGACCCCTCCTCGGATTTCTGCTTTTTGCTCTCTCCGGGGGATTTCTGCATTTCGCTCTCTCCGGAGAGATACACAAAATATTGAACGGGTACGCTTCAGTATTCGAGTGCATGAATATTCCCAACGAGCGACTCGCCGTACGTGGGGTCGTTCTTCTCCTCATTATCGGCCTCCTTACGCCTTCTGCGGTCTCTGCGCTAACGTACGACCCGTCAGAGCAGACGAGTCTCGAACCGGGGACTATCACCAGTCCCGCCAATGGGTCTACCGTGGTGAGTGTGCAGGGATACACCTTCCGCGGAAACACGAACCCGAAGAAACCCGCCCGTGTTGTCTCTATCGACGGACGCGGTGACCTCCAGTGGCAATACCGCGACTCGGTCGGCGGTAATGCGTGGTTCTTCGATGCCGACCCACTTCCGAACGGAAACCTCCTCATTTCGTCGCCTCGGAGCGGTGAAACCCTCATCTTCGAACTGGACCCCGACACCCGCGAGCGCGTCTGGGAGAAACGATTCGACATGGAGGACACCCACGACGTGGACGCCTTCGGCGACGACAAACTCCTCATCGCCAACATGCGCGAGTGGAACGCTTCTGCCGGCAGTAGCGAGGACCGAATCGTGGTCTACAACCGCTCGACCGGCGAAATAACGTGGGAGTGGTACTTCAAGAACCACTACCCCGAAAACACCGACGGCGGACACAACGCCGACTGGAGTCACGTCAACGACGTCGACTACATCGGCGACGGTCGACTCTTGCTTTCGCCACGAAACTTCGACCAGGCGGTCATCATCGACATGGAGTCGAAAGAAATCGTCGACCGGCTCGGCCGTGACAACGCCCACGACATCCTGAACGAACAGCACAACCCCGATTGGCTGACGAGCGAGAACGGGACGCCCACGATGCTCGTCGCCGACAGTGGAAACAACCGCGTCGTCGAGTACGCAAAGGAAGACGGCGAGTGGGTCCGGACGTGGTCAGTCGGGTCGAACACCCTCAACTGGCCACGCGATGCCGACCGACTCCCCAACGGGAATACCCTCGTCGTCGACACGCTCAACCATCGCGTAATGGAGATTACGCCGACCGGCGAGGTCGTCTGGGAGTACTACGCCACGTGGGGTCCGTACGACGCCGAACGCGTCGCCTACGAAGACGAGTCGACGGGTCCGACGATTCGTGACATGAACGCGAGCGGTAGCTATCCCATCACCGGCAGTGCCAACATCACTGCGGGCGGAAACGAGAGTATCGGCTTCGTCAAACAGGTGCAGTCGACCTTCGCGGAAACGCCGCGCGAAGGGCCGATGAACGGACTTTCGACTCGACTGGCACACTTCTTGCCGTGGCTCCGTCCGGTCTGGATGTCGCCGTGGGACCTCTTTTGGGCCATCTGCGCCGTCGGCGTCGGTCTCGTGGCTACTGGCGGTGAACTCTTCATGGCGCGGCACCGAATTCTCGACACGCTCCAGCGCGTCCTCCCTGAGTGACGATGGGCATTCCCCGGTTCGACTGGCCTTTCGGAGCAGTGTACTGACAACGCACAAGACCACGGCACTCATTATCCGTGCATCCATACCACGGACCGATGTCTGATCTCATCCTCTACGAACTAGAGGGCTGTCCGTTCTGTGTTAAAGTGAAGAACAAGCTCGCCGAACTGGATTTGGAGTACGAATCGCGGATGGTTCCCCGTGCACACCCCGAACGAACCGAAGTCGAAGAGATTAGCGGCCAGACTGGCGTTCCCGTCCTCGTCGACGAGGCACACGGCGTCGAAGGAATGCCCGAGAGCAGCGACATCGTCGAATACCTCGAAGAAACCTACGGCTCGGCGGCGTAACTCTTCTCGGGCGCGGTCTAGCTATTTGCCGCGTCTCTCCTTTTGCTGATATATTGCGATGCCAGTAGCGGCATCTCCGACCACCCGTTAGATTTCGGCGGGGTCGCGCGTCCGCTCGCGAATCAGGTCGCGAATCTTGTCCGGGTCGTCGATGGCGGCGAGTTCCTCGCAACTGACGATGCCGGTCCCGTCGACCGACTCGCGTTTCTGTCTCTCCTCGACGAAGTACACGGAGCGAGTCTGCGTAATCTTGCCGAGCGAGGACATGATTTGGGCGCGCTTTTCGGCGCTCCGGGTGAACGACGAGTGGCCCGTAAGGACGTTCGCCTTCTTTCGACGTCCGGCGTCTTCGCTTACGGCCTTGAACGGCGCGCGAGACGTCGGGTGGACGGTGAAGCCCGCTTCCGTGAGCACCGACAGAACGTGTTCGTCGTCGGGGTCGACGTCCGGGTCCTCGGGGGTCGGCTCGGCGTCCCGAACGTCCTCTGCACCTTCGAGTACGTCGACCGGGTTCGAGAAGGGCCGGTCGAACAGCTCTTCGAGGTGAATTGCGACCTCGATACTCGCGTTCATGCCGTTTTCGTACTTCGAGACGGTGCGCCGCGAGACGCCGAGTTCGGTTGCAAGTTGGCCGAGACTCCAGCCGCGTTCCTTCCGTTCTTCGGCGAGGATGTCGCCGTCGAGGCTCACGTACAGGCCGCCGGGGGCGGCGTAGATGAGTGGTGGAACACCTTCGACGAACATGTCCATCGCGGTATCCGGGTTGAACACAGGCACACCGTGACGGAAGTAGACGACGCCGGGTTTGAGGTCTTCATCTCGGGTTCGAAGTCCGATAACGAGCGGCGTTGCGTCGAGATACGACCCTAACCGTCGCATCTCCGAACCGGTGAGTCCGTCGAATGCGTCGATGTTCCCCAGTATCTTGAGGAGCAACAGGTCCTCACCTCTGCGTGCGGCGAGGTCGAAGCTCTTCGGCCGGATGGCGATGCGGTCGCTCACGACGAAGCCCGCGTCTTGGAGCATCGCGGCGACATTACCAACCAGCGCTGACCGGGACATAGGGGGCAATAAGTGATTCGGACCATAAAGCGTTTTCCCCGGATACCGACGCCCTCGCCGACATTTCTCCCTTCTTTAATCCGTATTTATATAGTCTCTGACGACCCGAAAGGCGTTACTTTACTCTTCGGTAATCTCCGCTGATGACCGTCATCGGCCTCGACGACACCGACTCCCGGACGCTCGGGATGTGTACAACCTATCTCGCGACACTCGTCGCCGAGGCGATTGCGGACCACGGCGGCACCGTCGAGCGCCAACTGCTCATTCGGTTGAATCCGGCAGTCGAGCACAAGACACGCGGGAACGCGGCGTTAGCGATTCACACCGACCTGCCTGCCGGGACCGCGTTCGACCTCGCGTGCGCCGAACTCGACCGTTGGGCCGTCGTCGACGACGAGCGAACCAGTCCGGGACTCGTCGTCGCGCCGGGTGCACCTGACACCATCTCGTCTGCTGTCGCCGATTTTGCCCGAGATGCTATCCGCGACTTCCACGACCTCGACGACGCCGTCGAACTCGCCGCCGACTCGGGATTCTTGTCCGAGGGATGGCACGGCGGCCGGGGACAAATCGGCGCGCTCGCCGCCGTGGGTGCGTGGGCCGCCTTCGACGAGTGGACCTACGAACACATCTCCTATCGCGAGTACCACCGGGGTGCGACGCCGGGCGACGAGGACTACGCCTCCCTCTTCCAAGCCGCGGTCGCCGACGACCTCGTCGCGTGGGGCACCTTCGCCCACGAGGAAGGCGAGGCCGTCTGCGTTCCCAATGCGCCCGGGCCGATTCTCTACGGCATTCGCGGCGACGACCCTGACGTCGTCCGTGAAGTTGCCGGGGCTATCGACTCCGAACCGGTCGACCGCTCCGCGACGTTCCTCACGAATCAGGGGACCGACGCGCACCTCCGAGACGGGACACTCTCCGACCTTCAGGACGGCCGCGCGTACTGCGTTTCCGGCACTGTCGCCTCGGAACCCGAGACGCGAACCGGTGGACACGTCTTTTTCGACCTCTCGGACGGTGATGCAACGGTCACGATGGCCGCCTTCGAACCGACGAAGCGATTCCGAAACCGGGTTCGGGCGCTCCGCGTCGGCGACGACCTTACCGTGTGCGGCGAGGTGGCTGACGAAACGCTCAAACTGGAGAAGTTCGCGGTTCGAGACCTCGTACAGACGGAACCGACGACACCTACCTGTCCCGACTGCGGGCGGACGATGAAGAGTGCCGGTCGAAATCAGGGCTACCGGTGTCGTGACTGCGGGACTGACGCGCCCGGAAAAGTCGAGCGCCCGGTTGAGCGGGACCTCGAAATCGGCTGGTACGAGGTGCCGCCGTGTGCGCGCCGTCACATCGCAAAACCGCTCGTTCGCGGCGGCTTCGACTCGGCGACGCACCCCGAGCGATAAGGTCGGTTTCGCTATTCGTTCGTCGTTTGAGTGTAGGACCGAACGACCAGAATATTCGTATTTTCGCGACGGTCGACGAACGAACTCCCCGCGGGTGGCTTCACGTCCACGACGAGCGTCCCGTCCTCGCGGTTCGCGCCGAGGTCAACATCGACGTTTATACTCACCGCCCCGTCGCCGCCCGTCTTCTCCGCTTCGACCGTTTCGACGTCTGCTGTCCCCGATTTCACGATAACCGTCGCGCCCTCGACGGGGTTCCCTTTGTGGTCAACGACGGTGAAGTCGAGGTCCTGCGCACCGGGGCCGACTACGTCCGGTGATGGTTTCACGTCGAGTTCTGAGGTGGCGAGTCCCTGCACGCCGGAGAGCATGTTGAGCATGACGCTCATACTGGCGACGCCGACGACGAGGGCGACGACGAGTCTGACTGGGAGACCTTCGATGGCGCGCGTGTCTGACCGAAACGTATCGAACATACCCCGTCTGGCCGCGGATTGGTATATAAACCCTCGTCCGGAGGTTCAAGTCGCATCGCGGGACGAATCCGTGTCATGCACACCATCGGCCGCACGCCCGACGAGTCCGGTCCAGTCTGTCACCTCGGAAACTACCGCGCCCGCGACGGAAGTTCGGGTGCACCCGTCAGTCTCGACGTGAACCGTCCCCACGCGGCCGTCGTCGTCGGAAAACGCGGGAGCGGGAAATCCCACACGCTCGGCGTCGTCGCCGAGGGCTTAGCCCAGGCCGAGGGCGTTGCACCGGTCGTCGTGGACCCGATGGGTGTCTTCGGCGGACTCGAAGCATCGTCGGTCGACGGAACAGTCCACGACTCGCCGACGGTCCGCGCCGACGCCTTCCCGCCGAGCGCGTGGCCCGAACTGCTTGGTCTCGACCCAACTG
>NZ_JBZRPK010000584.1:0-8301 GCF_058382125.1 Haloferax sp. s1 | reverse complement strand
CGTGACGGAACTGTCGAACGGGTGTATCTGCTGTGAGTTACAGGACGACCTCGAAACCGCCGTCGTCAGGCTTGCGCGAGAGCGGACGTTCGACCACCTCGTCGTCGAGGCCTCCGGCGTCTCAGAACCCGGGCCGGTCGCTCGGTTGTTCGTCACCTCGCGGGCGGCCGCCCGGTACGACGTAGCCGGTCTCGTGACCGTCGTCGATGCGCGCCTCTTTGCGGACACCTTCGTCGGCGGCGACCCGGAACGGACCGTCGCCGAAGAGAGCGACGGGACAACTCGACCGCTCTCTGCCCTTCTCGTCGAACAGGTCGAAAGCGCCGACCTCGTCGTCCTCAACAAGCGCGACCTCGTCACCGACGCGGAAATCGCGGAGGTCGGCGAAGTGGTCGAAGTACTCCGTCCCGGCGTCGACGTGGTGGAGACGACGTACGGCGAGGTCGATGTGGGCCGACTGCTCTCGGACCTCCACGACCCGGATGCGCCCGTCGGGTGGCGGGCTGTACTTGGCGAAACAGCGAACGGCCACAACACGGAAGACCACGCCCACACCCACACTGACACCTCCCACGCCGAGACGACCTACGGCGTCACCTCGTTCGTCTACCGACGACGGGCACCGCTCGACCCCGACGGCGCGGCCGACGTTCTCGGTTCGCTGCCCGAATCAGTCGTCCGCGCGAAAGGGTCGCTGTGGATTGGCGGGGCCGAAGACGTACACTACACCTACAGCCAGGCCGGTCCGTCGGCGTACGTCACCGCCGGCGGCCCGTGGATTGCGACGCTCCCGGAGTTCGAACACGACACCTACCGCCGCAATCATCCCGAACTCGACTGGCACGAGGAGTACGGTGACAAGCGGACCGAACTCGTGTTCATCGGCCACGACATCGACGAGACGGCGCTCGTGGAGACGCTCGACGAGCACCTGCTCGAACCGGGCGCGCCGGTAACAGATGGCCAGTACCCGACTGAAGTCGGAGCGGAAGTTGCACTCGCGGAACCGGAGGTCGAACGATGAGCGAGGATGCAGGCAAAATAGAGTGGGGCGAAGGCGACCCGCGAGCCCTGTTCGTCATGAACCTCGTACTCTCGACCATCTTCGCCACGGTCGTCGTCTACGGACTCTCCTACGCCGACCTTGCAGCGTTCTCAGTCGTCAACGTCGTGTCGGCGGCACTGGTGCTGACGGCTCTCACGTACCTCGTAACGAAGTGAGGCGGTACGGCAGAGGGCAGTAATGACCATTCTATTCGTGAACTACCCGCAGGCGACCGCTGGCGGCCGATAGCCGCATTTATGTCCTTCGGGAGTCCGCCTATTCGGTAAGATGCCCATCGAAGACCGAGACGACGCGTATCTTATCACGCACGCGCTGGCGAAGGACACGCTCTCGCGCCTCCGGGACGTGGAGACGACGCAGGTTGCCTTCCGTAAAGGCCTCGTCAAACTCGGCCGCATCTGTGGCTACGAGATTATCGACGGTGCGATGGAAACCGAGTACGTCAGCATCCAGACGCCGCTCGCCGAGACGACCGGCGAACACGTCAAAGGCCTCGACGACGTGGTCATTATCAACGTCCTCCGCGCCGCGACCCCATTCGTCGAAGGGTTGCTCAAGGCGTTCCCCCGCGCGAAGCAGGGCGTCATCTCCGCCGGACGCGACGAGGAAGCCGGAATGGACGACGAGGGCGGCTTCCCCATCACCATCGACTACGTGAAGCTTCCCGAAATCACCGAAAAGGACACCGTCATCGTGGCCGACCCGATGCTCGCCACCGGGTCGACGATGTGCGCCGTGCTCGACCACATCCTCGAAAACGCGGGTGTCGACCCCGAAAAGCTGTTCGTCCTCTCGGCCGTCTCGGCTCCTGACGGACTCCTCCGCGTCGACGACGAGTTCCCCGAAGTCGACCTGCTGACTGTCTCTATCGACGACTATCTCGACGACGACGGCTACATCGTCCCCGGTCTCGGCGACGCCGGTGACCGCGCGTTCCGCACGACGTAAGCCTGCTTCGACTCGAATCAGCGCTATTCGATTCGACCGATTCGACCTGACTCGGCGCGAATCGATTTCCGGGTAACGACTAAAACCGACTTCCGGGTAACGACTAAGTTACCACCCGCGCACCTGCGAACGATGAACGATACTCGTGCCACTGGAGGGACCCACCGATGAGTGACTCGTGTGACGGGTGCGGTCGGGCGGTCGAAGACGCACTCGCCCGAGCGGTCCGCCTGCAAGTCGACGACTCGACGGTCGACGGCCAGCGACTCTGTCCGACGTGCTTCGCTGACTGGATAACCCGGTACAAAGAGAAGATGTCGCCGAAGGCGTCGAAAGAGTCGTCCGACTCCGAGATAATCGTCGACTGATACGGACTGCTGTAACTATTTACCGGTGACCGCCGTCCCGGTGCCGGTGACACCGATAAGAGACTGCAACAGTCGTTATCAGGCGAACACCACGATGGTCGGTATTTTCGGGAACGCGACAGACCACACCGTTGTGAGTCGCGACGTACTGTGTCTCCAGTTGCTGTCGTCTGCGTGTCGAAGTTCAACCCCTTCTTTTCGGGTCGAAAAGCACCAGACACCGGCGTGATTTCGTTCGAGTTGAACGTCCCGAACTGCACCCCCGTATTCTATTGTGAGAGTTGGTTACACAGCGTTCGATAGGATAACTCCCAAACGAATCGAACCCCTCCATTTCGGGTCGAACATCGTTTTCGTGTCTCAGATCGGCGAGTAGTATTGCCATACTTTGAGACATTGGATTAGTAAATGGTATTATATTGAAATATTAAAATTATTTCATGTTATAGATAGATGTTGTCCATTCACAGAGTGTTGAACGAGATATTTTATAATAATTTACCACTCATAATGTGGAAATCTACACATGATGGATGTTGACATGAACAACCATATATATGCATTAATAGAAATGATAGTGCATGACTCGAAATCTCGACCGTCGACAGTTTATCGCTGCAACAGGTGCCGTTGGTCTCGCTGGCCTCGCTGGTTGTACCGGTGGGGACGGTGAAGGCGAAGAGACGACGACGGAAGCGGGAGAAGGCGAGGGAACGACCACCACGACTGACGGTGGCAACGGTGAGACCCGCCTCTCGTGGCACGCTGGCGGGACCGGTGGGACGTACTTCCCCCTCTCGAACGAGTTCAAGTCCGTTATCGAGGGACAGACGGACTTCACGATTCAGGTCCAGTCGACCGGTGCCTCCGTCGAGAACGTCGGCAGTCTCGCCCGCGGCGACGCCGACTTCGCACTGATTCAGAACGACGTTGCGTACTTCGCCCGTAACGGCGAGGGCATCGAGGCGTTCCAGGGAAGCCCCGTCGAGAACCTCCGCGGCGTCGCAACCCTGTACCCGGAGACCATCCACATCGTCACGCTCGCAGACACGGGCGTCGAGAAGCCCGCCGACCTCGAAGGTAAGACCATCAACACCGGCGACCTCGGTTCCGGGACGCAGGTCAACGCCGTCCAGATTCTCGAAGCACTCGGAATCAGCGACTACGAGCAGCAAAACACCGGCTTCTCGCAGGCCTCCGACCAGCTGAAGAACGGCGACATCGACGCCGCGTTCGTCGTCGGCGGTTGGCCGGTCGGTGCCATCGAAGAACTCGCTGCGACCGAAGACGTGCGCATCGTGCCCATTGAGGGTGACGCACGACAGTCCGTCAAGGACGCCGCACCGTTCTACGCCGACGACGAGGTTCCGTCGGGCACCTACGGGCTGGAGAACCCCGCCCCGACCGTCTCCGTGCAGGCGATGATTGCGACCAACGCCGAACAGTCCGAGGCGACGGTCGAAGCAGTCACCGAGGCCATCTTCGCAAACGTCGACCAGCTCACCATCAAGACGGACTTCATCTCGAAGGAAAGCGCTCAGGACGGCATGTCCATCGAGCTACACCCCGGCGCAAAGGCCTACTTCGGCTAACTCCGAAGCCCTCTCTCTGAACAGCAACCTACAACCACCCTTTCGATGCTCGATTCGATTCACACACGCATCCTCGTCGCAGTCGCGATACTCGCCCTTGCAGTGGGTGGAAGCGCTGCCGTTCCGGCCGGACAGGCCCTCGTCGTCGAAGACGCTGAGACCGGCGAGCACCTGAAGCAGATTCCGGTCCAAGAAAACACGACAGTCGCACTCGAGTACACCCACAGCGTCGAGAAGACGCGCGTGCTCGACGCCTACGCGGTACAGGACGGGAAGCTCGTCATGACGAGGATGGAATTTAAATCGTACGGCGCTGGGCTCCCCGCGAGAGCGAACGTGACGACAGAAAACGGGTCGTTCGTCTTCGACCCCGAAGGGAGCTACGAGGAGTTCTACGTCAAGCCCGGCCGCATCGCCGGTCACAAACTCCACGTGGGAGAGAACACCTACGACCTCGTAGCGCTCTCTGACGCGCAGTCAGTCCGCCTCCACGTCACACAGCAATCCATGCTCGACGCCGCCCTCCACTGACCAACGATGAACAGAACACACGACGAGGGTCAAAGTGACGACCCCGACGACCAGACTGCTGTCCCACGGTCCGCCCGCGAGGGAGGACACGACGACACCGCGGCACCGATTCGAACAGACGGTGGTGCGTCGCCAGGAGACCGCGAGGACGCAGGTACAGACGAAGAGATATCCGAAGAAGAGGCACAGGAGATGTTGGAAGGCATCGACCGAAAGCGGACGCTGTCCGGGTGGGCAGCCATCATCACGTCCCTCATCGCCATCTCCTTTTCCGTGTTCCAGTCGTGGCTGGCGGCGCGCGGCTTCGACTTCTCCGCGACGCTTCCGTTCGTCGGTGAGGTGTCGCTGGGGGCGCTGCAACTCCTGCAAGTAAACGCGGTCCACGTCGCCTTCGCGCTCATCTTGGCGTTCATTCTCTTTCCGCCAACTACCGGACATGGGACGTTTGCAACCCGTCTCGGCCGCATCGTCCCCACGCTCGCATCGCGTCTGGGTGAGGGCCACCCAGTGACGCGTGTCGCCTCGGGTCTTCGCCGGTTCGTTCGGTGGCTCGCGGTCGACCCCGAACGCGAGCGCGTAACGCCGCTGGACGTGTTCTTTATCATCATCGCCGCAGCGACGGCGGCCTACATGGTGATGGAGTGGAAGGAGATACAGCAACTCCGCGTGTTCGGTCTCGAAGCGGGCCGGACCGTCGCGGAGTACTTCGGCCCGCTCGGTATCGTTGCCGAAGCAATCAGCGCGGTCGGTATTCCACTGGCCGACGTGTCCTACCCGTTCTTCCTCGGCGCGGTCGGCGTCCTCTTGGTGCTCGAAGCGACCCGCCGGTCGCTCGGGTTCTATCTGGCCCTCATCGTTGCGTCGTTCATCGTCTACGCACGCTGGGGCTTCCTCATCTCGCCGGACATGCCCCTCATCGGCGTCCTCTCGATTCCGGAAGGGACGTGGGCGAACATCGTCCAGAACCTCTGGTACAACACCGAAAACGGTGTGTTCGGAATTCCGGTCACCGTCTCGGTGCAGTTCATCTACATCTTCATCCTCTTCGGCGCGTTCTTGGAGATGTCCGGTGCCGGCCAGTGGTTCATCGACCTCGCCTACGCCGCGACAGGGACCCGAAAGGGTGGCCCGGCGAAGGCGTCCATCCTCGCGTCCGGGTTCATGGGGACTATCTCTGGCTCCTCGATTGCGAACACCGTGACGACCGGCGCGTTCACGATTCCACTGATGAAGCGGTCGGGATACCGCTCCGAGTTCGCAGGTGCCGTCGAGGCGTCGGCGTCCTCCGGTGGGCAGATTCTCCCGCCGGTCATGGGCGCGGCGGCGTTCCTGATGATTGAGTTCATCGGCGTCCCGTTCTCGGATATCATCATCGCGGCGTCCATCCCCGCCGTCGTGTTCTTCTTCGGCGTGTGGGTGATGGTCCACCTCGAAGCGACGCGGGCCAACATCGGTGGTCTCGACCGCTCCGAGGTCGTCAACCTGCGGTCGCACCTCACTCGCGGATGGTTCTACCTCATCCCACTGGTGCTGTTGCTGTACTACCTGCTCGTCGAACGACTGACGGTCGCCCGGTCGGCGTGGTTCACGCTTATCGCCATCATGGCACTCCTGTCAGTGGTTGCGGCGTACAACGAGCGGAATCGGGTTCCGCTGTTAGGGAGCATCGTGACAATCTTCGTCGCGCAAGTCGCAGCCTACCTCACAACCGGCGTCGGCGTCATCGATGCGGTGATGGGTGGAAGCGGCGAAGCCCTCGGAATCACCGATGCGGCCTTCGCGGCCGCTGGTGACCTCGGTATCATTACCATCTTCGTCAGCCTCGTCATCATGCTCGTCCGTCCGGGTCTCGACTCACCGTTACTCGAACTCGACGAGGCAGTCGACGAGGCGACCGAAAACGTCTCCGGGATGCTCTCTCGGCCCTCGCTGGCCGATACAAGTGCGTTCCGCTACGTGACGTTCATCGGAAAGTCGATGGACTCCGGTGCGCGCACCTCGACCGAAGTCGTCATCGCTGTCGCCGCTGCGGGCATCATCCCCGGCGTCGTCAGCGCGACGGGTCTCGGACCGAACTTGACGGCACTCATCAAGGCCGTCGCTGGCGGGTCTATCGTCCTGCTCCTGCTCTTTACGGCAATCGCCTCTATCATCCTCGGGATGGGGATGCCGACGACGGTGACGTACATCATCCTCGTCTCGCTTCTGGGGCCGGCCATCGCGCAGGCGTCCGATATCCCGCTTATCGCAGCCCACCTGTTCATCCTCTACTTCGGGGTGATTGCAGACATCACACCACCGGTGGCAGTGGCGGCCTACGCCGCATCCGGAATTGCCCGGTCTAATCCGTTCCGGACGGGGACGAAGGCGTTCTCGCTGTCGCTCAACAAGGCCGTCGTCCCCTTTGCATTCGCACTGACGCCCGGTATTCTCCTCCTCCGCGGACGCGGTGAGGAGGCCGCGGTCGTCACGGGTGCGGACATCGCCGATATCGGCTACTTCCTTCCGGAAGTCATCATCCCCGTCGCTGGCGTCTTTATCGGCGTCATCGCGCTCGGTGCAACTGTCATCGGCTACCTCTACAGTCGCGTGACGCGCATGGAACGCGGACTGTTCGCCGCCTCCGCGTTCTTGCTCATGGCACCGATGCTGCTGTTGAACGCCGTGTTCGACCTCGGCGGCGCGCTCGGTCTCGTCGGCAACGTCCCCGCGACGGTCACTGTCGACTTGGCGATGCGCGCGGCGGGTGGCCTGCTCTTCGGTGCACTCGCACTGAAGAACCGCCGCGAAGCAGAACAGGGTAAACGCGAGGCTCCATCTGGGTCTCCCGAACCGACCGACTAACGTCGGACACAGTCTCTTTTATTCGAGTTCGACACGGCCGCTCGTCGCACTTCGGAGTCTATCGCGGAGGCCGTCGGCATCGTCGACGGGAACGCGAACCGAAAAGGAGACGCGCTGGTCGTAGTCGGCGTCGAACTCGACACCCGTCGATTCGAGGATGCCGCGAACGTCGCCGGAGTCGTCGTAGTCGACCGTCGCGGTGAAGCGCTCGTGCGGAATTTCTTCGACGATGCCCGCTGCGTCGAGGGCTTCCTTGACGGCGCGCGAGTACGCCCGAGCGAGGCCGCCAACGCCGAGGTTGGTGCCGCCGTAGTAGCGTGTCACGACGACGGCGACGTTGCGAACGTCCTGCTGGACGAGGACGTTCAGCGCAGGCTTGCCCGACGACCCGGTCGGTTCGCCGTCGTCACTCTGGTACTCGCGGAGCATGACGTTCCCGCCGCCGGGAACGGTAGACGAGGCCCCGCCTGCCGGGACGCGATACGCGGGGACGTTGTGTGTCGCGTCCGGATGTCGCTCTTCGATTTCGTCGACGAACGCTTCCGCCTCGTCGACCGTCTCGGCGGGCGAGATGTACCCGATGAACTCCGAGCCGTTGACCTCGAATCGGGCCTCGGCCCGTCCCGCGACGGTTCGATAGGCGTCGGTCATGACTGCGAGTTGGCGTCGCGGCATGCAAAAGCATTCCCACCGGCGCGGACCGCAAAGCGTCGACTCGGGTCGGCCGGCTGGCTTCGAGTAGGTGCGGGTTAGAAAGCAGACCTCCGAAAAGCCGCGTTACTGCCCACAGATATTCGCGTACGACGTACCCCCGTTCTGAATGCAGACGCCGCAGAGGTGGCGTGTTTCCGAAATCTGTGCACCACAACACATGCAACTACGGGGACGTTCCATGCCATTGTATAGCACGAGCAACTACAAGAGTCTTATTGCCACCCTGACAGAAATATAC
>NZ_JBZRPK010000001.1:0-505 GCF_058382125.1 Haloferax sp. s1 | reverse complement strand
AGTCGGGATTGACCCCAATGTCGGCGACCACAGCGCGATCGAAGGGGTCGTCGGATTCACGTTGCAGAGAATCCATCCCCACCGCCGGCTCGGCACCGGTACTGGTCACTGCCCGTGAATCACAGGCCTGACAGACGACGTTTGCGTAGATACTGGTACGCTCGGCGGAGTACACCTCGAAAGGAGATTCGCGGAGCGCTCAGACGGCCTGGGGTTCACCCGGCGGAAAAGAAGCCATTTGTATGCAGCTACGCACATCCCAGAGATAAACACCTGCGTTGTCACGGTACACAGGGACAACTGACCGTCTCACTGGTCTAGTCATCGTCGTCAGTAGACGGGGCCGTCACAGATACGCCTCGACAATCCCGTCTTCGAGGGTCCCAGAGACTTGACACGGTGGTCGAAGAACAGGCCGTTTCCTTCGACGGAGATAGATACGGCGCTCCGATGGTGAGAACCCGCCGAACCGGTCATCCTGGGCAAAGGTCGCATACTGGAAGGC
>NZ_JBZRPK010000585.1:0-8374 GCF_058382125.1 Haloferax sp. s1 | reverse complement strand
GCAAACGAAGAGGCCGACTGATAGGGGGAATTCGCATGTACGGGAGAGGTCGGACCGAGCGGGCAGAACTGCCACATCGACTGCTCCGCGTGGGCGAGGAAGTCGACGAACGCGTGGGCACCGTCGCCGAGGTCGCCGATGCCGTGCGGCCCGGGCACTGACGTGACGTGCATGAAGACGCCACTCTGTCGAGAAAATCGCATACTCACGGATTCGGTGGCCAACCCCATTGGAACTTTGGGTCAGATACCGATTCGAACCGGGCGAGTGGTAAACGACTGCGGCTTATACACGCTAACAATCGGCATGAAACTACCACAAACGGGTGTCTTTCGCGCTCGTCTCAACAACACTTATTCTCCCCCGTCGGTTTCGTGCGCGTATGAGTGATATCGCTGTCATCCTCCCCGACGGAACGGAGCTTTCCGTCGAGGAGGGTGCGACGGTGCGAGATGCCGCGTTCGAAATCGGCCCCGGTCTCGGCAAGGACACCGTTGCCGGCGTCGTCGATGGCGAACTCGTGGACAAGGAGACGCCTCTCCACGACGGCGCGAATCTCGTCATCGTCACCGACCAGTCCGACGAATATCTCGACGTGCTTCGCCACTCGGCGGCCCACGTCTTCGCACAGGCCCTCCAGCGCCTCTACCCCGAGGCCAAACTGACCATCGGTCCGTGGACGGACGACGGCTTCTACTACGACGTGACGGACGTCGACCTCGAAAAGGAGGACCTCGAAGCCATCGAAGACGAGATGCGGAATATTATCGAGGAAGACCTCGACATCGAGCGCACCCTCATCGACCGCGAGGAAGCCCTCGAAAAGTACGCCGACAATCCCTACAAGCGCGACATCCTCGAAACCGAGGCCGCCGGTGACGACGAGCTTTCGTTCTACCAGCAAGGCGAGTTCGAAGACCTCTGTAAGGGTCCGCACGTGGATTCGACGGGCGATATCGGCGCGGTCAAACTCCTGAACATCTCCGCCGCCTACTGGCGCGGCGACGAGGAAAACGACACGCTGACGCGCGTCTACGGGACGGCCTTCGAGTCCGAATCCGAACTCGAAGAGTTCCTCGAAATGCGCGAAGAAGCCGCCGAGCGTGACCACCGCAAACTCGGACAGGAACTCGACCTGTTCTCGATTCCGAGCGTCACTGGTCCCGGTCTGCCGCTGTACCACCCCAACGGGAAGAAGGTCCTGCAGGCGCTGGAGACGTACGGTCGCGACCTCAACGAGTCCTACGAGTACGACTACGTCGAGACGCCGCACCTGTTCCGCACGGAACTGTGGAAACAGTCGGGCCACTACGACAACTATCAAGACGACATGTTCCTCCTCGACGTGAACGACGAGGAGTACGGCCTGAAGCCGATGAACTGCCCCGGCCACGCGACCATCTTCAAGCAGGGAAGCTGGAGTTACCGCGACCTGCCGGTTCGCTACGCCGAAAACGGGAAGGTCTACCGGAAGGAACAGCGCGGCGAACTCTCCGGTCTCTCGCGTGTCTGGGCCTTCACCATCGACGACGGCCACCTGTTCGTCCGCCCTGACCAGATCGAACAGGAAGTCGAGGACATCATGGACATCATCCTCGAGGTGCTCCAGACGTTCGACCTCGACTACGAGGTCGCACTCGCCACGCGCCCCGAGAAGTCCGTCGGGTCCGACGAAATCTGGGAGCAAGCCGAGTCGCAACTCAAATCCGTCCTCGAAGACAGCGAGATGGACTACTTCGTCGAAGAGGGTGACGGTGCCTTCTACGGACCGAAAATCGACTTCTCGTTCGAGGACGCCCTCGGCCGGAAGTGGGACGGCCCGACGGTCCAACTCGACTTCAACATGCCCGAGCGCTTCGAACTCTCCTACACGGGCGAGGACAACGAGGAACACCGTCCGGTCATGATTCACCGCGCGCTCTACGGTTCGTTCGAGCGCTTCTTCATGGTGCTCATCGAGCACTACAACGGCAAGTTCCCGACGTGGCTCGCCCCCGAGCAGGTCCGTATCCTGCCCATCTCGGACGACCAAATCGACTACGCCGAATCCATCAAGGAGGACCTCGGCGACTTCCGCGTCACCATCGAGGACCGCTCGTGGACGCTCGGCCGGAAGATTCGCGAGGCGCAGACGGACCGCGTCCCGTACATGATTATCGTCGGCGGCAACGAGGAAGAAGCCGGCACCATCTCCGTCCGCGACCGCAAGGAACGCGAGACGCAGGACGTGAGCGTCGAGGAGTTCCGCGACCACCTCGTCGGCGAAGTCGACGACCAGCGCGTCGAACCCGGCTTCCTCGACGAAGAATAACTCGCCCGCTGTTTTCGTCAGACTGAGACCGTCTTTCGCTCGTCTCGCACCGCCGCGTCGAGTTCCCGTCTGACCGTCGTTTGGAACTCGGACCCACGAATCAGGTTCGAGAGCACGCCGAAGTGGCCGCAGTTCCACTCGCGGCGGTTCGCTTCGGGCACGCTCCATTCATCGAGGAGTACGCGCGCTGTCCGCGTCGGGGCGATTTCGTCTCTCGTCCCGATAAACGAGAAGACACGGTCGGCGTCGAACGAGGGTTGTTTCGGCGGGTTCAGAAGCGGTGCGAACTCGTGAAGCGCATCGCCGGTCCACCCTGCGGCATCGAGCGCGCTGTCGATATCGAGGAGTTCAGTGAGCCTTCCGACGAGAAGCGTCTGGTCGATAGCGCCCGGCATCCCGACAGGGAACAGTAAGTCGGGTCGCATCGATTCGGGCCAGTCGCCGCAGCGACCGCCAACGTGGAGCGCGGTAATTCCGCCGAGACTGACACCGCCGACGCCGACGGTCGGTGCTCCCTCTGTTCGCGCCCAGTCGACGAGCACGGCAGTCTCCAGCGCCGCGGCCGAGTAGAGAGTGAAAAAACCGACCGGCGCACGGGCGATATAGGGTTCACCGCTGTATCGACCGAGCAGTTCGCGTCGGCCGTGCCACGGCGCGTCGGGGAGAATGACACGGTATCCCTCGGGTGCGAGCGTCCGCGCGAGGTACTCCTCTTCGGGCCAATAGACGAGTTGGTCGTTGAACATTCCCAACCCGGAGTGGAAGACGAGCGTCGGAAGGTCGTCGTCCACGTCGGCGGGTTCGTACACCCGTGCCGTGGCACGGTCGCTGAGGTGGGGTGACGGAGAGTTGAATCGAAGCAGATACTCGACTGTTCCCGGTCCGCGGACGGTTGCGGAGCGTTCGACGCGGGGGAACTCCTCTGTCGCTCTGGCCTCGGTGAACCCGTAGAGTCGCTCCGGTTCGGCGATTTCGTGGTGCCATCGAGTCCGAGCGTCGTCGGGATTCGGCATCTCGAACTGTACCGATGGAACGAGGTGTTCTTTCGCGAGGAATCCAAAGATGTCCGTCGGTTTCGCCCGCTTCTGCGATATCTTTCGGCGTTCGCGCTCGATAGCGACCCGCTCGTCCGGCAGCGACTCGTAGCCGTCCCAGAAGACGCTCTCCCAGCGCGCCATCGTCTCGTCGTACTCCTCGCGGAGTTGGGCGTACGCTGCGAGGGCACGCTCGATTCGGTCGTGGAGGTGGGGCGCGGGTGGTGCGCCAACTTCGTGGAGGTACGCTCTCGGTCCCTTCCCGAGTGCGGCGTCGGCGGCGGCCCGTGCGCGGACGACGGCGAACTCGCGGGGGAGCGAACGGATTTTAAACGCCTCGAACGGCCGGGTGGTAAGTAGCCGCCCGACGGGGGAGACCATGAGTCGGTGCACTGCCGGGGTTTCGAGGTGGTCCATACCGTGTGGTACGTGTGACATGATTATGACCCTAGGCCCGAAGTGGGTCGAACCAGAGCGTCAGCGATATCGATGCGTTAAATCAAATATTGCTATATTAAATAGTAGATTCGGAACAAACAGAGGTCGAAGTAGCTGTGGGCTTAGTGGGCCAGAGAAAGTCGAGTGGGAAGATGGAACGTAACTCCGGGGCTTCCGGAGGTAGCGTCCGATAGTCGGGTTACTCGTTGTGTTCGCTCCATCCACCGCTATCGACCACCTCGAAGAGTTTGCGCCAGTTCTCGTCGGATTCACTCTCCGGCAGTTGGTCGCGCAGTTGCTGGAAGTCCGACGGGGGAACGAGCGTGCGCACGAGGTCTATGATAACTCGCGCGTGGTAGGCGGCCGCTGCCGGGTCCGTCTGTTCTATCTCGCTGACGCGAGAGACGAATTCCGTCCAGTCGAAGTGCTGGCTGTGTTCGTGGACGGCACCGGTCATGTACCACTTAATCTCCATCGGAAGCGACGCCGCGAGGTCTTCGGCGGACTCCGCCGGGATTCGCTGCCCGAGTGTCATCAATGTCGCTCGAATCGCACGGACCGTCTCGCCGGTCCCCGGAAGTTCGAGCCTGTGCTGTACTTCTCCTGTGAATTCATCGAAGTTCATGGTCCGACACCAATAATTCGTCCACCACGAACCTAAATCACTAGACCATTTTCCTCGTGAGAGGACTCGAGCAGTTCGAATCCGAGACTTTCCCATCTTGAATGTAATCTCGCACGCGATGAATCCGGTCGAAGCGTTCCTCGAAGATACGAAGGCGGCCACCGACAGTGAGTTCAGACAGGACGACAGCGCTCGGGTCCAACTCGTTGATGTACTTCGGAAGGAGGAAAGCGATACCCCCAGCGCGAGGAAACCTCGTCATTCACGACGAGGAGGATGTCATGGTCCGACCAGAAACTTTGCACCGAGCACGAGGACACCAAAGAGTCCGAAAAGCACCGCACCCGCGACGACATCCGAACCGAACAACACTCCGAAGTCGGGAGTGAGAGCGGTGATGAACCGGTCTATGTCGAAATGGTCCTCGACGCCGATAGTTAGTCCGAAGACCCCCGCAACGAGAAGCGTGATGAAAAGGAGAATGACCCCGGTCCGGTCGCTTTGATTCATACCACAACCACTGGCTGCTTGTGTTATATACTCACGCTATGGTGTCATCGCAATCAAGTGCGATTTGCCGAGCGAGGTGGAATGACACTCCAACAACAATTATACGAGGAAGTACCGTAGGAGACGTATGGTTAGTCAAGCGTATCAATTGGGGCTTCTGCTTGTGGTTTTTGGCGGATTTCTCGCAACTAATAGCTCCGGGAAGCCTGCAGTCCTTGGGATTACTGCAATGCTCTTTGGTCTGCTCATTGGTGTCCTCGGCATTGTACACGAAGGATTACCCAACCGAAATCGGACGACCGATTCACCGGAGATTGCACCTGACAAATAGATTCCAACAGAGTCGCGTCATCTTAATTCGTCACACGTTGAGCCGATTTTACATCCTCAGACAGCACACTCAGACGTGCGCGTCAATGTGTTGATACTCGTCAGACTACTTCGACTATTGGCTAATCGCAAGACAGCGTTGAGTCGCGTTAGTCTCGTGTTGAACTAAGAGTGGTATTTCGGGGGTCCCAGAAGGTTCTAGTCGCTCTATTACGTATATCCAGACGCATCAGACACTCGCTGGAGACTATGGTTCCATCGAAAGTAAGGTAGTGGGCCGGACGCGATTCGAACCCAGACTCGCTCCGCTCGCTGGAGAGTGTGACCAATACCTGTGAAGCGACACAGCGGGCTCACACGGTAAGCAGATGTCCCTCAAGCGTTAGTCCTCATGCCGTCCGAAAAGACTCGATAACGTGGACTCGCTTGAACGATGTCTCCATAGACGCCGTGAGAAGCGGATGGACGTGAGTCCGGACATACTGAACAAGCACTACGACCAGCGAACCAAGGAAGAAGAAATAGAGGCGCGACGGGACTACTTCGACGGTCTATAGAGGTGTCAGAATCGGTCAGATGGAAATAGGTTCCAGAAGCACTTGAGGAGTTACTTCTGTTGAAACATTTGTCCAATGATAGTTTGTTTAGGTCGTGCTGAATACAGGACCCATATCTTGTACAGGAGGCCAGAAGCTACTTCGTTACCTCGTCAAGTTTCCAGTACCTCGCTGGTGCCTTCCCATTCCTCAGCAAGTAGGCCATAGCGTTCGACATCGACGTATTCTCCGTTGGCGAATTGTGCTTGACGAGCAGTCCCTTCATGGACGAACCCGAGACGTTCACAAAGAGACGTAGAATCCTCGTTTGGGGCCATCGTGGTAGCAGAGATACGGTGCAATCTGAGATCTTGGAATCCGTATTCAAACAGGTGTGCGCTAGCTTCGAGGGCGTATCCTTCTCCCCACGCCTTCGGATGGAACCAGACGCCGAAGTTCGCGTATCCATCCGTGTGGATAATGGGGTAGAGTTGTACTGACCCAATTGGCTCTCCCGAGAAGTCGCCGTCGTTCGGAATGACGAGTAGAGAAACGTTGTCTCCGTCGTGTTCTCTTGGCCAAAGCTCGTCTCGGTAACGATCTTCGGTGTACGGGGTACTGAACAAACTGATGTATTGGCGGACTTTCGGATGGTTCACTCCCTCTCTGAGGAACTCGATGTCGTCTTCTTCAGGGGGCTTGAGTTCGAGACGGTCGCACTCGATGAATGTTGGTCTTGACATGATGTATCTATGGCTGCAGGTTAACTAACGGCTATTCGGAAGAACTCGAAGCTGACGGCCCTCGATTGGATTAGGAGGCGACAGTCAACTCAGAAGCAGGAAGAAACGGTCATCTTTCAGCTCTATTGTCAATTATTTGAACGAGTTGATAAAAACGTTATGGTCAATCCTATCTGAACTGACCCATCTGCAAGATACACCCTCTATATTCAGCACGCGTTTTCTATCAGATTTCGAGGAATTCGTACCACATAGAGCGGGAGAACGTATTATTGACCGATGAAAACCGCGCAACGGCGTCACTGTCCGCTATCCAACGTGACGAACTCACCTCTGAACGACACCTCAGAGCAGGCTCTATGTAGCGAAAAACGGAATTACCACGCGATTCGCGCCCGATTTGATTGGACGGGAATCGCGCGGCCTACAAGTGGGCCGGACGCGATTTGAACACGCGACCGTCTGATTAAGAGTCAGACGCTCTGCCTAACTGAGCTACCGGCCCTTGCAATCTCTCGTAACTCCCGGTAGGTAAAATGACTTTCCTTTTTGTACGACGACGGCAGGGACGCACACACCGCGAGAAGAGAACAAACGGTGGGTGTTAAGTGTCGCCCGGCCGGAGTTGCGGGCAACGATGAGTGCAGGCGTCAGTGTGTCCTCGATGTCCACGTACGCGATACTCGGCTGCGGCAGCGTCGGGCACGCAGTGGCTGAGGAACTGACGGACGAGGGAAAAGATGTCCTCATTCTCGATAAGGACGAGAGTCGCGTCGAAGCCCTGCGCGACCAGGACTTGAACGCGCAAGCGACGGACATCGCCGACTCGGAACTCGCCGATGCCGTCGCAGGGCGGGACGTGATTCTCATTCTCTCGTCGGACGTGGAGGCCAACAAGGCCGCCGTGTCGACCATCCGTGGCCGTGACGACGACCAATTCATCGTCGTCCGCGCGTCCGACCCCGTCTCCGAGGACGAACTGACGGAACTCGGTGCCGACGTGGTCATCAATCCCTCCGAAGTTATCGCCGACTCTGCGCTCCGAAGCGTCGAATCCGGTGAGTTGGAGTACAAGGCGCGACAGCTCGCGGACCTCCTGCGAGAGACCGACCACGGACTGGCCATCCTCACACACGACAATCCCGACCCCGATTCGCTCGCGTCTGCGGTCGCACTCCAGGCCATCGCCCGCGAATACGACGTTGACGCCGACATTCTCTACTCCGGTGACATGGGTCACCAGGAGAATCGGGCGTTCGTGAACATCCTCGGTATCGAACTCACGCCGCGGTCCGATGCGAAACCGCTCGAAGAGTACAGCTCCGTGGCCCTTGTCGACCACATGAAATCGGGGATGCCCGACCTCGGGGAGGTCGACATCACGGTGTTCATCGACCACTTCGAACCGGACGAGGGCATCGATGCCCGCTTTACCGACGTTCGCCCGAACGTCTCGTCGACATCGACGATTCTCACGAAGTACATCCAGGAGTTCGACCTCAGCCCCTCGCAGGAGGTCGCAACCGCGCTCCTGTACGGTATCCGCGCCGAGACGCTCGATTTCAAGCGAGACACGACCCCGGCCGACCTGACCGCGGCGGCGTACCTCTACCCCTTTGCCGACCACGACACGCTGGAGAAAGTCGAGTCGCCGTCGATGTCACCCGAGACGCTGGATGTGCTCGCTGAGGCCATCCAGAACCGGGATGTACAGGGTTCGCACCTCGTCTCGAATGCCGGGTTCATCCGCGACCGAGACGCCCTCACACAGGCGGCACAGCATCTCCTGAACTTGGAGGGTATCACCACCACGGCCGTCTTCGGCATCGCCGACGACACTATCTACC
>NZ_JBZRPK010000002.1:0-509 GCF_058382125.1 Haloferax sp. s1 | reverse complement strand
TATCCCCGGGGAGGGGACCCCCGGGGCCGACGCCCGCCTCGGGTGACCCCCACGCGATTCCATCCCCGACCCCGGCTGTCGGCGGAATCAACGCGGCGGCAATCATGCCGCCGACGAGCGCCGTCGAGCCGCCCGACGATAGCGAAATCGCACCCGCTGCACCGGCCCCGAGAGCGATAACCAACGAGAGCACGTCCGGTGCGAGGCGTTCGTCTACTTCGGGAACTGAGAGGACTTCCGCGGTTGAAAGCGGGACTGCACCCGATTCCCTGAGGAGAAGCGCGAACAGGGCCGCCGACCCGACGGCGAGGACACCGCCGAACACTTGGAGTCGAATCCCGCGGGCGAACATCTGGTCGTCGTCGACGACGGTGCCGACGCTTGCCGACATCGCGGGCCCGACGAGCGGGGCGATAACCATCGACCCAACGACCACTGCGGGTGAGTCGCGGCGCAACCCGGCGGGGGCGACCGACGCCCGGGAAATCGTCACGAATACTGGCGTCGGC
>NZ_JBZRPK010000586.1:0-8442 GCF_058382125.1 Haloferax sp. s1 | reverse complement strand
GGGGGCCGTGCCTCTGATCGCCGAGGCGGCCTAGGACGCGCTCTTCTCCCGACTCGACGCGCTCGAGGGCACCTTCGACCTCGATACGACGAGCAGTCCGACGAGTCGCGTCGGCGGCGAACCCACCGAGGCGCTGGAGACGGTCGAACACGTCGCGCCCATGCTCTCTAGCGACCAGAGCACCGACGCGGCCGACCTCCGTGAGTTCGACGAGCGCGTCCGCCGCGAAGTCGGCGACGTAGCCTACGTCTGCGAACCCAAGTTCGACGGTCTCTCTATCGAAATCGTCTACGAAGACGGCGCGTTCGTCCGCGCCGCCACACGCGGCGACGGCCAGCGCGGCGACGACGTGAGCGCGCAGGTGAAAACGATTCCGACGGTTCCGCTCTCGCTCCGCGGCGACTACCCCGACCAACTGGCCGTCCGCGGCGAAGTCTACATGCCGAAACCGGACTTTAGCGACCTCAACGCCAGACGGGTCGAAGCCGGTGAAGACCCCTTCGCCAACCCACGAAACGCGGCGGCCGGAACGCTCCGAAACCTCGACCCCTCGGTCGTTGCCGACCGACCGCTGGCCGTATTCTTCTACGATATTCTCGGGTCGAGCGCCACGCCCGACAGCCAGTGGGAGTCGTTGGACCACCTCCGAGACTGGGGGCTCCGCGTCGCCGACCGAATCGAGCGCGTCGAAGACGTAGAGGGCGCAGTCGACTACCGAAATCGGATGCAGGACGCCCGCGACGACCTCGATTACGAGATAGACGGAACCGTCATCAAGGTGGACTCGCGGGCGGCGCGGGACGAGCTCGGTACCAAGAGCCGGTCGGTCCGCTGGGCGTTCGCTTATAAGTTCCCGGCGCGCCACGAGGTGACGACAATCCGTGATATCGTCGTCCAAGTCGGTCGAACTGGGCGATTGACACCCGTTGCGATTCTCGACCCGGTCGACGTTGGCGGCGTGACCGTCTCACGGGCGACGCTCCACAACCCGGATAAAATCGACGAACTCGGCGTCGCCGTCGACGACCGCGTCCGCATCAAGCGCGCCGGAGACGTGATTCCGCAGGTCGTCGAAGTCGTCGAGGATGCCGGCGGAAGCTACGACTTCCCCGATGAGTGCCCAGTCTGTGGGAGTCAAGTCGACCGCGACGGCCCGCTCGCGTTCTGTTCCGGCGGCCTCTCGTGTCCCGCCCAGCGCGAGGCATCCATCGGCCACTTCGCCATCAAAGGCGCGATGGATATCGACGGACTCGGTGAAGAGCGCGTGTCCCAACTCGTCGAGGCGGGACTCGTCGAGACTGTTGCCGACCTGTACGACCTCACGGTTTCGGACCTCACCGAGTTGGAGGGATGGGGCGAGACGAGCGCCCAGAATCTCGTCGATGCCATCGAGTCGTCGAAAGCGCCGTCGCTCGATTCGTTCCTCGTCGGCCTGAGTATCCCCGAAGTCGGCGAAGCGACCGCTCGTGCCCTCGCCCGGGAGTTCGGGTCGATAGACGGATTCCCCATCGGTGAGGACGTTTCCGCGTCCGACTTCGACGAGTTCGAATCTCGGCTGACGACCGTCGCCGACGTGGGCGAAACGGTCGCGCGTCGCGTCCGCGACTTCTTCGAGAACAAAAACAACCGCGCCGTGATTCGCTCGCTGCTCGACCACGGCGTCGAACCGGAACCCGTCGAAACTGGCGGCGACGAACTCGCCGGGCTGACGTTCGTCGTCACCGGGTCGCTCGCAGTGAGCAGAAGCGCCGTCAGCGAACTCGTGGAGTCACACGGCGGCAACGTCACGGGGTCGGTCTCGGGTAACACCGACTACCTCGTCATCGGCGAGAATCCCGGTCAGTCGAAGCGCGACGACGCCGACGAAAACGACGTGCCGACGCTCACCGAAGCCGAGTTCGAGGAACTGCTCGCGGAGTACGGCGTTTCGTACCCACCGGAGTGAGAGCGAAAGACGACGAGAAGAGGAATTTCGGGTCGAAGCCGCCTCAGAGGTCGGCCTTCCGGAACGACAGGTAGCCGAGAATCGGCGGGACGACAATCCACGCCAGAAGGATTGCGAGGATGAACCACCCGGAGAAGTAGAACGGAAGCGACTCCTGAAAGACCGGCTGGATGGTCAGCCGTTCACCGAGTCCGGCTTTGAACAGGCGGGCAGGCACGGCCGGTCCGTACAACTGGGCAACCAGTGTCTCGTAGGCCCGAAGCGGGTTCAGGTACTTGATGAACAGGCGCATCTCGACGATTTGCGGCGCGCTCAACGCGGTGAGACCGACTTTTTTGATGGCCCAGTTGATGACCTGCGGGATGCCGGTCGCCACCGTCGACCAGAGGACGGCGAAGATGAAGTACAGGCCGAAAGTCCCGAACAGCGCCTGTCTCGGGGTCGTCGACGTCGCCGAGAGCCAGATGCCGATGGAGACGAACGACGTGGCGAGGAGTCCCGAGAGGGCTACCTGCCCGGCGTAAGACGCGAACATGACCTGTCCGCCCGTGAACAGCATCGCGAACATGGCGATGATGAATCCGACGAGCATCGAGACGAGGACCACGAGCGTCCGGCCGACGAGCTTTCCGAACACCACGTCGCGGCGGGAGTTCGGCAGTGAGAGCAGGAGCTTGATGGTGCCCGACTCGCGCTCGTCGATAAGCGACCCGTGGGCGGTCACGAGCGCGATGAGCGCGAGAACGAATCCGAGCATGCCAGCAAAGGAGAAGCTAAAGATACCGCCCGGCGCGGTCGTCAGGCCAAACAGTGCCTCGGAGTTCGCGCCGGCACCCTTCAGGAGGACGCCGTAGAACAGCACCGTCGACCCGCCGATGAGCAGGGCGAAAAACAGCGTGAGACCGATAAGCCACCGCGAGCGAAGGGCGTCGCGGAAGTCCTTGCGCGCGACGGACTCGACCGTCATGCTGTCACCTCCGAAGACTTGTCTTCGGTGTAGGTGATGAAGATGTCCTCCAGCGATGCCGTGTCGGTCTCGAAGTCGGCCACCGTGGCACCGTTCGATTCGATGGCTTCGATGACGCGCGTCTTCGCGTCGTCGGTACACGAGACGACGAGTCGCTCACCGTCAGATTCGACCGACGAGACGCCGTCGAGGGCGCGAACCGCCGCGAGGTCTGCGTTGCCGTCGACGTCGAGTCGGAGAACGGAGTCAGTCTCGATTCGGCTACGGAGTCCTCGGATACTGTCTTCGGCGATGAGTTCGCCGTTGCGCATGATGCCGACGCGGTCACAGACCGCTTCGACCTGTCCGAGCACGTGGCTGGAGAAGAATACTGTTGCACCGCGTTCGGCCTCGGTTCGAACGATTTCGCGCATCTCGCGCGCGCCAGCGGGGTCGAGTCCCGACGACGGTTCGTCGAGGATAAGCAGGTCGGGGCTTCCGGCGAGCGCCATCGCGAGTGCGAGGCGCTGGGTCATCCCTTTCGAGTAACCGCCCGCACGGCGGTTTGCTGCCTCCGGGTCGAGACCGACACGGGAGAGCAGTTCGTCGGGGTCGTCGTCGGCTTCTTTCGACTCGATGGCGAATTCGAGGTGTTCGCGGCCAGTGAGTCGGTCGTACACGTCGTATCCCTCGGGAAGAACACCGGTTCGTCGGCGGACGGCCACGCTCTCGGCCTGTGCGTCGTGTCCGAGCACGCGGATGGTCCCGCTCGTCGGGCGCACGAAGTCGAGAAGCATGTTTATCGTCGTCGACTTTCCGGCTCCGTTAGGACCGAGGAACCCGAACACCTCTCCCTCCGAAACGGAAAACGAGAGGTCGTTAACGGCGGTAACGTCCGGAGTCGAAGACAACTGGAGCGTCTCGAATACTCCCTCGTCATCTTCGAATCGTTTCGTCACCCCGTTCAGTTCGATAGCGGCCATGGGCAGGCCTGCGTCGCACTGGGTTAAAGGGTTTTAGGTGCAGAAATCAGCGGCGATAATATGACCCCCGAAATCGACACCGAAACCGTCGTTGTCAAACCGTTTGAGTCGGGCGGTTTTCGGCGCTCCGTCTCTGATTCGAACCTCGTCGTTGAGGGCGTTCAAGTCGAAACTCAGACTTCGTCGTCGGGGTCGTGCGAGTCGGCCATCTTCGTTGCTTCGGCGGCGTACCGCTCACGCAGGTCGTCGTCCGTGACCGGTTCGAGGTTCGCTGTCGGTTCTTCGATGGCGGCCGTCGTGACCATCCGGCGTTGGTGCATCACGGCCGCAGCCAGTTCCTTTCTGAGTTCGTACGCGCCGTCGGTCGTCGCGTAGATGAGTACGATGAGGTCCCGGTCGTCGTAAGAACGCTCTACCAACCAGAGTTGGGTGGTGTCGTCAGTGTCGCTCATGGGCCGTGATTCGAACGGCCTTCCCTTACGCGTGCCGCATCTTTCGGTGACATCTTCGCAGCAGATTACCCACCTACCTCGCCCGGCGCTTTATTCGTCCGGACAGCGTAGTTCAACGTCATGTTGGAGACGTTGCTCGGCGACGACGTGCAGTCGTCAGGCCGCTACCTTCCGGAGATAATCTACGGCGCGAACGACGGTATCATCACGACCTTCGCCGTCGTTTCCGGTGTCGCGGGTGCGGCACTGAGTCCGGGTATCGTCATCATCCTCGGGTTCGCGAACCTGTTCGCCGACGGCTTCTCGATGGGGATGAGCAACTACCTCTCAGAGCGCTCGGAAGAGGACTACCACGACGCAGTTGGAATCAGTCGCGTCCGAACTGACGGGAAGACGCCGGTCAAAACCGCCGTTGCGACGTTTCTCGCGTTCATCATCGCCGGCTGGGCACCGCTTTTACCGTACGTGTTCCGCCTCGAACCGCTGTTTCCGACCGCAATCGCCGTCACCGGCGCGGCGTTCTTCCTCGTGGGCGCGAGTCGCAGTCTCGTCACGAACCGTTCGTGGGTCGCAAACGGCGGCGAGATGTTCGTCGTCGGAATGGCTGCGGCGACCGTCGCGTACGCAGTCGGCAAGCTACTCGCAGGAGTTGCGTGAGTCGCTTCAGGCGTTGCTTCCGGACAACTCCTCGACTTCCATTGCGAGCGCCGAGAGCGCCTGCGTACTCTCGTCTGTGGCCGCGACGATGCTGTCGACCGCGCCTTCGGTGTCGACGGTTCGGTCGCGTACGTCCTCGATAGTTGCCGTCAGTTCCTCGACGGCCTCGGCCTGCTCGTCGGTGGCGCGCGAAACCTCGGCGACGCCGTCGGCGGCCACGTCGATGGACGAAGCGATTTCCTCGAACGCTTCGAGCATCTCGGTGATGCTTTCGTCCGCGTGCTCGATACGGTCGTTTGACTCGGTCGCCGCGTGAACCGCCTCATCGGTTTGCGACTGGATATCCTCGATTTGTGCCGTGATATCCTCCGTGTGCTGTCGCGTCTCGTCAGCGAGCGATTTGACCTCTTCTGCGACGACTGCGAACCCGTCGCCGTCCTGCCCGGCGCGTGCAGCCTCGATATTCGCGTTGAGCGCGAGCAGGTTCGTCTGCTCTGCGACATCCGAAATAATCTCGACGACGGCCTCGATGTCGTCCATGCGGTCGCCGAGTTCGGTTACCCGGTTGACGAGTTCGTCGCCCATCGTGACGACGCTCTCCGTGGCTTCGCGCGCCTCGCTGTTTGCCTCACGCCCCTCGGCAGTCGCCGCCCGGGCTTCTTTGGCCGCCGTGTCGACCTCGTCGGCGGTCGCCGCGACTTCCTCCATCGTTGCGCTGAACTGCTGCATCTGCGTCGCACCTTCGTCGAGGAGGTCACGCTGTTCTTCGATGTTCTGGGCGATGTTGTCGGCGGCCGATGCGGCGCGGGTGACGGCGGTCGTCGCCGTCTCCGTTTCGTCTTCGACGTTCGAGGCCAGTGTCGAGAGGTTGCGCGCGGTTTCGTTGACCGCGTCGACGACGACGAGAAGCTGCTCGTCCATGACGTCGCTTTCATCGACAGTTGCCCGCGCGTCCAGATGCCCGCGACTCAACTGCGTCAGTGTCTCTTGGATTTCAGAGACGAGGTCGGCGACCTCGCGGTGGCGTTCTACCTCGGTCGTCCGGTTACGAACGGTCTGCAAAACGCCGACGAGCGTTCCGTCTTCGTAGAGCGGCATCGCAGTATGTCGGGCATGGCAGTCCTCGCCGCTGGCGTCGGTGAACGTCTCTTCGGCGGCGTAGAGCATCCGATTCGCGTCATCCAGTTCGATGCCGTCGAGTTCGGCCGCGTCTTGGGGATTGTCGAGCACCCGGTCTGCAAGTACAGTAGCCGTCGAGTCGCCGTAGAAGAGCTCACCGAGGTCTCGTCGTCCGAGCGCCGCTTCGGCGGTCGTTCCAGTGAGTACCTCGACGCCCGAGTTCCACGCCGCGACACGGCCCTGTCCATCGAGAACGAACGCGGGGAGGCCGATGCCGTCGAGGAGCACATCGTCGTCGACGTTCAAATCCGGTGTATTGGAGGAAGTAGCGGTGGCAGCGACAGTACCACCGTCAGGTAACGGGGTCTTATTGCCGAACCACGACCGGAGGCGAGTAAAGATTTGGAGTGCCATTTGAACCCACGTTCCGAACCCACATACGAGTAAGTTTCGTGATAATTATCAAACACGATAATGTCAACACAATACTGGCGGACGAGTTCCGCTTATGGTCATTCTCACACACGAGATTACAATGATGGTCACACCGGGTGGTCATCTCGGATAGCACCCCAAATGGTTGTCTCGGAGGGTCACCCCAAATGGTTGTCTCGGAGGGTCACCCCAAATGGTTGTCTCGGGGGGTCACCCCAAATGGTTGTCTCGACGTCGCCGAAAGCGACGCGTCAACCTGAAGCCGTTTGCGTGGTAAGTCACCGCAGATGGACGCAGGCGCGGTCAGTGAACGAGCCAGCACACTTCCGTCCGACCCCGGCGTGTACCAGTTCGTCGCCGGTAAGACGGTTCTCTACGTCGGCAAGGCGGTCGACATCCGCGCTCGCGTCAGGTCCTACGCCGACCCGCGTTCGGAGCGCATCTCCCGGATGGTCGACCGTGCGGAACACATCGACTTCGCCGTCACCGACACCGAGACGCAGGCGCTCCTCCTCGAAGCGAACCTCATCAAGCGGCACCAACCGCGCTACAACGTCCGCCTCAAGGACGACAAATCCTACCCGCTCGTCCAACTGACGAACCACCCAGTTCCGCGAATCGAGGTCACACGCGACCCGGCAGACTCGGCGACAGTGTTCGGACCCTACACCGACAAAGGCCGCGTCGAGACCGTCATAAAAGCCATCCGCGAGACGTACGGCCTCCGCGGCTGTTCGGACCACAAGTACGCAAATCGCTCCCGGCCGTGTCTCGACTACGAGATGGGACTGTGTACGGCCCCCTGTACGGGCGAAATCGCCGAAGACGCCTATCTGGAAGATGTCGAATCCGCAGTCCGATTCTTCGAGGGCGAAACGGGTGTTCTCGCCGACCCCCTCCGACGGGAGATGGAGACCGCCGCGCAGGAAAACGAGTTCGAACGCGCCGCCAACCTTCGTGACCGACTCGAAGTCGTCGAATCGTTCCACGGCGCGGGCGAGGATGCCGTCTCTTCGCAGTCCGACGAGCGAGCCATCGACGTGCTCGGCGTCTCGCTCCGTGGGGACTCGGCAACTGTCGCCCGGCTCCACGCCGAACGCGGCCAACTGGTCGACCGGACGCGCCACAACCTCGACGCGCCGGAGGGCGAAGACCGGACTGCCGCGGTCCTCTCGGCGTTTCTCGCGCAGTTCTACGCGGAACGCGAACTTCCCGACGGCGTCGTTCTCTCGGAGCATCCCGACGACGAAGACGTAGTGGCGTGGCTCGAATCCGAGGGCGTGAGCGTCCGCGTTCCGGGTGCGGGCCGCGAAGCGAAGTTAGTCGAACTCGCGTTGAAGAACGCCCGCCGTCGTGCCGGTCGCGACGACGGCTTGGCGACGCTCGCTCGCGAACTGGACCTCGATGTGCGCCGCGTCTCCCGAATCGAAGGCTTCGACGTGAGTCACGCACAGGGAACGTCGGTCGTCGGGAGCGACGTGTGCCTCGTCGACGGGAGCGCCGAGACGGCAGATTACCGTCGGCGGCGACTCCCCGAGCGAAACGACGACTACGCGAATATGCGCGAACTCGTCCGCTGGCGGGCGACCCGCGCGCTCGAAGGCCGCGACGACCGCCCGGACCCCGACGTGCTCCTCATCGACGGCGGAAAAGGACAGCTAAACGCTGCGCTCGACGCGCTCGAAGAGACGGGCTGGGACGTTCCGGCGGTCGGCATCGCCAAGGACCGCGAGTTGGTCGTCACGCCCGACCGGACCTTCGACTGGCCGGACGATGCCCCGCACCTCCACGTCCTCCAGCGCGCCCGTGCCGACGCCCACCGGCTCCCCCACCAGCCCCCTCCCACCCCCCCGTCTCTTATACACACCTGACGCTCCCGCCCCCCTCACGCGCCTCCCCCCCCCC
>NZ_JBZRPK010000587.1:0-8481 GCF_058382125.1 Haloferax sp. s1 | reverse complement strand
TCGGCAACGGTCGAGTCAATGTCCTCAGCGCCTACGACTGGTCGGGCGACCACGAGACAGAACCGACGCCAGTCGAACCGGACGTCGTTCGCATTCCGCTCATTACCAACCCGAGCTTCGGCGACATCGTCGCAAAGAGTCATCCAATCGTCGAAGAGGGAACAGAGGTTACCGAGGGGGCGATGATTGCCGTTCCGGGACAGGACGGCATCAGCAATAGCCAGCACGCATCCATCGACGGTACCGTCACCGCCGTGACGGAGACACACATCGAAATCCGTCGTAATTCGAGTGGGGAGCGCTCGGCTGGCGACGTGCTGGCTCACGAACGGATGGTATACTGGACGTGGTGTAAGGAATGCGGCGCATACATCGCTCGCCCCGAGTGGGACCAACTCGGTCCGGGAACGGAGTACGTCTGCAAAGACTGCCGGTGAGCTGAGTGTCGTGAGGTCCGTGGACCCCTCCCCGTCCGTACCCATAGGTCTACAGCATTATAGGACGAGTACGAGGAAGCATGGCCGCCGCCAGACAGATTCGGCTTGCCGGTGCTGCCCTCAGACTGCTTGTTACTCACTCAGATTGCTAGTTGCTCAGGGTGGGAGTTGGGTCGTAACGTCCGACCGAATCCAAGCGTTCGCGTTCGTTTTGTCACAGACGACGTAGCTCTCTCCGTCCTCGTAGCCGGTAAAATCGTCTAAATCGGTTCCCTTCGATTCCGTCAGTTCGGCGATTACTTCGTGTGATTCAGTGCGCATGGATGTCCGTTCGAACGACAGCTCAACCGTCGTTCCAATTAGCTATCCACATCAATGGAAAACCCCGTTAAATGGTCTGCGGCTAGAGAGTTATAGTGTGTATATATCCCATGGCACATCGGCACATGTATATTCAATTACATTCCGAGGATTCCCTGAGCAGACCTACCGCGACCGCTTCAGCGACCTACCCGGCCAAAGCCGCGTGCTTCTCCACCGCTTGTTCGCCCAGACGGTTACACTCCTCAAGGAAGTCGAGAAAGTCGACTTCAACCCAACGTCATCTGTCTATTCGACACAGCAGTATCATCAATCTTTGTACGGCGATTCTTCACCGAGTGCTTCTTCCCTCCAGACGGCGTCAGAGGTCTCTTCTTCGCCCCAGTCGACGTATGCGTCCTCGAGCATTTCAACGACTGCGTGTCCGAGGTCGGTCAACTCCGCCCGAGCATTCGATACGAGGTCCTCTCGGGTGGACCACTCCGCCGGGGGATTCGGCACTTCGAATCGAAGTCGCTCCTCGACCGGGTCCCAATAGAAGTCCAGTTGTTCGAAGAGCCCACGACCACGGATAGTTTGGTACTCCTCTTCGGTCAAATCCGTGTACGTGGCCCATTCACTGAAAGCCTCATTCCACGCACCATCTCGTAGAATCTCCTCTAACTCTTCCCGACGGAGGTTGCTCGTCCCAAGTACTTCCGGAGCTTCGAACTCACTGGGTAAACCACGGTTCGTCAGGTCGGGTGGGTCTGGACTCTCGACATCGAGCACCATAACCGAATAATTCGTCCGCCAAAAGGATAAATCAGTGTCTTATTTTCCAAGTAAGTCATCCTACAACTAGCTCCGTGAGCTTCCTCCCTGCATCCGTGTGAGATTCGTTCCAAGTGAGTTTCCCCGATACGAGAACCTTCACCCGAGTCGACCGCTTAGGGACAACAGTCGGCCTGTTTGGGGATAACAGTTGACTTGTTTGAAGGACAACGACCTTACGTGGGTGCCAATGTTCGACCGAATCCTAGTACCGACAGACGGTAGTGACACCGCAGAAGCAGGTGCCGAAGCGGCCATTGTACTCGCCCGCCAGTTCGACGCTGAGTTACACGTCGTCCACGTTTTCGAACCCAATGAACGTCCGCCAGACGAAGACGAGGGGGAAGAGATGCGCAGCCATCGTAGCGAAGAAGCCGCAAACGTGGTGGCTGAGATGGCGGCGGATGCAGATGTCAAGACAACGGTGGCAGTGCTAGAAAGCGACGGCTCGGTTCACGAGGATGTCCTCGATTACGCCGCTGAGCATGGTGTGGACTGCATCGTGATGGGGACGACCGGTCGGACAGGCCTCAACCGATACGTCTTCGGAAACGTCGCAGAAAAGACGATACGAGAGTCGCCGATACCGGTCGTCACTGTCCACGAGGACACTACCATCGACTCAGCGTTCGACTCGATACTGATTCCAACCGACGGGAGCGACTATGCTCAGGCCGCTGCCAACCACGCTATCGAACTGGCTTTGGCGACCGAAGCGGCACTTCACATCGTCCACGTCGTCGACGTTGGCGTCGTGACTGGCAGCGTCAACACCGCCGCAATTCTCGACGCGCTCGAAGAAGCTGGTGAACAGGCGCTCCAAGAAGTCATCGACCAAGCTGAGGAGGCGGGTGTATCGGTGATCGAGGCGACAGTGCTGGGTGGGTCACCGTACCGTGCCATCGTCAAGTACGCCGACGAGCACGACATCGACCTTCTGGCGATGGGAACGCATGGTCGGACCGGGGTGGACCGGTACTTTTTGGGGAGCGTCACTGAACGTGTAGTTCGACGCACCGAGGTTCCGGTACTGGTCGTCTCAATACCGGGGCGAGCAGACTGAGGGTGGAACCGGACCGGGGTGTGAGAACCGTTGGGTTTCTCACTCACTTTCGAAGTCAGACGGCGACTTGGGGACACGCTTCCCAGGGTCGGTGACTAATAACGGTCAGCACATCTCGTTTCGAGACACAAACGACCCCTCATCGGCCAAAACCCACTCCGAGAGTAGTGTCTGTTCGTCCTTCGGAACCGGTGAGATTGTACACCGCTCGCCGCCGTCTGCACGACGCGTGATGTGGGATATATACGTCGCTCGTCGTGCCGGCGGCGGCGGTGTCCATTCGTCGGATTCTATCGGTGGGGAGTCCACGCTGCTCAACCCCTCCCGGATTGAACAGGCCGGACGAGCGGCCGCGTGGTCCAGAGCGACCAATGCGGTATCATCTCGTTACTCCCCTTCGAGCATCCACCCGAAACGTTTCTCCCAGTATTCTGCGTCTCGGGGCTTCTTGGTCCGGCCTTGGGTCTTCTTATCACGTATCTGCCGTTCGACGACCTCTCGTGCCTGATTGATTGCGTGACTTGCGCCGTAGCCCTCGCCGGAGCCAAGGTACAGTCCGCGGTCGGTGTGCAGACGGATTCGAGCGAACAACAGTGGCGTCCCGCGGAGCTTCTCGTCGTGTTTTTGGAGGTGAATCTTCGCATCCAGAACGTTCATTCCGTGGTCCTTATCGGCGAGATTGTCGATTGTCGTCACGATTTCGTCGTACGATAGGTCATCTAGCAAGTCAGAACCGTAGATCTGGACGGCCCGGTTGCCCCCCGCTTCCCACGTGAGTGAGTCGAGAACATCGGTTTTCGTCACGATACCCGACGGTTGCCCGTCGACTATGACGACAAGTGAGGACCCCTCGATGGCGAACATCTTTTCGACAGCAGACTCGAGCGTCTCTGATGGACTGATAGTCCGAACCGGCGAGACCATCACGTCCCGAACCGGCAGGTCGAGAATTCGCGCGAGTTCTCCTTCCCGGGCACCGAACCCACCCTTCCGAGACCGACCGGCACTGCTGGATAACGACCCACCATACGAGTCTGTCCCGCTGGCATCGCCGCCCTTGCTCTGGCGTTCCGATCTCACTGTGAGACCGACCACGTCGTAGAGGCTGAGAATACCGACTGCCGTGCCATCGTCGACGACGGGGAGATGGGTAATCCGATTATCTCGGAAGGTGTGGAGTGCCTCACCGACCGTGGACGTCGGTTCGACCGAGACGAGACCGTTAGTGTAGACGTCGTCGACGGTGGCTGCATCCAGGAATGGTTTGACTTCCTGGAGGATGTCATCGGCCGTGACGACACCAATCAAGTCTCGCCCCTCGAAGACCGGCAGAACCTTCGAATCACTGTCGAGCATGAGCTGTGCGACTTTACGAACGTCCTCGTCGGGTGTGAGTCTAGGAACGTGCCAAACGAGCGAACCGATTTTCTCTGCGGGTTGGTGGTGCGAGGTAGCGAGTTGTCTCCTCGTGATGACCCCTTCGAACTCCTCTCCGTGAACCATGACGCCCTTGACGGTGTGGTCATCGAACGCACCGACGAGTTTAGAGACGGGAGTTTCGGGTGTGAATTCGACGTACTCTTCTGAGACGATATCGGTGATGTTCATCGTGTTGAGATGTGTTTGCTTCTCTGTTGGTCGCGTTCGATTCTTCCTGACAGGAATGCCAGCACATACCATTTCATCGCGGAGCGACAAGTGTTTATCTGTCAGTTCGACATTATGGAAGCAAGAGGAGCTTTCGGCGTAGTGTTCACCTTCGAAATCGCATCCGTGACAGCTCACCCCGGAATTTCGACTCACTCCCTCTTGATGAGGTTGTGTTGCTCGAAGTACAACTGAAGTTCCCGAATCGACGTCATCACGACGTCACAGTACTCCTCGACGACGGGTTCTGGAGCGAATCCGATTGCTGTCCCCGCTATGCGGAGCATCGGAAGGTCCTGGCTACCGTTGCCGACCGCAATCGTCTGTCCAAGATCCAGCCCTTCGGCGAGTGCCAATTCCTCCAGTGCGTGGTCCTTCTGTCTATCAAGCAGGGGACCTTCGACAGCGCCGGTCAACGCACCATTTTTCACGACGAGATTATTTGCGATGATATGGTCGACTTCGACGCCCGCTCGCTGCAATGCCGCTTCGACCCCTCGTTCGAAGCTTCCGGTGATGATGGCGACAGACAAACAGGACTGACGGAGGTCTGATAGCATCTCGGCAGCACCGCTTCGTAGCTTGCAGCGACTGAACGCGGCGTCGACCTTAGATTCTGGCATCCCTTCGAGGAGTGAGGCGCGTTGTCGAAGACAGGTCGTGAAATCGACATCGCCACGAATTCCCTGTTCAGCGATACCTCGTATCTCGCCCGCCATATCGTACGTGAAATCCAGTGAATCCAGCGACTTAGCTCGCGTCGGTGACCCGGGGCAGGCATCTAAATTGCAAACAAAATGAAGGTCAGAATTACAGACGTACCAATGTAACTGATAGTCAACAAACGTGTAGTTGTCGTTACTACGCAACTAAAAACCAGGATACGCCGGCTACCCGATCGAATGCCAATTCAGTCCTCGGCCTGTTGGAATGTGATAAGTGCTGTTTCATTGTCATGTGGTTCCGTGCCAAGTACGACCTTGTCGCCGATGGCAATGTCGTCGGGAGTCGCGTCCCGGAGCTGTCCTGTGAGGGAAACTCCCTCGTCCAGTTCGACAAGGACGACAGTGTAAGGTGTCTCACCGTGGAACTTTGGAATCGTGACTGAGATTTCGGTGAACGATAAGATCTCTCCTCGTTCGGAAAGCGGCTCCTGGGTTAGTTCAGTCGAGCCACACGCAGGACAGAGCTGTCGAGGTGGGAGCGTCCCGTGTCCGCACGTCTCGCAGACGAGGTACTGCTGGTCGCCCGACGCAATCGCATCGGTGAACGCGTCGAACCACGCTGGCATACTTACTCACCCCCCAGGATAGTCACTGTCGTACTCGCACCGCTCCCACCGACGTTGTGGGCGAGTGCAACCTCCGCCTCCGAGACCTGGTTCGGATGGCGTCCTTCGAGTTGCTTGGTCAGTTCGACGATTTGGCCGATGCCAGTTGCTCCTACCGGATGGCCCTTCCCAATGAGGCCACCCGATGTGTTGACCGGGATGTGACCGTCGGCTGCCGTTTCACCTTCGACCGCACCGCGTGTCCCCTCACCGCGCTCATAGAAGGAAAGCGCCTCAAGCGCCAGTATCTCCGCGATGGTGAAGCAGTCGTGGACCTCGGCGACGTCGATATCGTCGGCCGTGACGCTGGCGTTCTCGTATGCTCGCTCAGCGGCACGTTCGGCTGCCGGAGTCCGACTAATGGCCGCCCGGTCCTGCAGCGCGAGGGCGTCACTCGACTGGCCGGTCCCGAGAACTTCGGCCGACGTTTCGAGGCCGTGGTCGGCCGCGAACGTATCGCTGACCACGATAGCGACGCTGGCACCGTCTGAGACTGGGCAGGCGTCATAGAGGGTGATAGGCGTCGCGACAGGCTTTGATTCGACTACCTCTCTCACGGAGAGTTCTTTCCGAAACTGCGCGAGCGGGTTGTCGACGGCATGTCGGTGATTCTTGACCGAGACGGCGGCCAAATCCTCACGCATCACGTCAAACTCGTGCATGTATCGGCGGGCCATGAGCGCATAGATTCCGGGGAACGTCAATCCCTGCTCGTTCTCGTAAACATCGTCAGCCGCGTTGGCTAAGGCATCGGTCACGTGCTCGATGTCCGTTGTGGACATCATCTCGACTCCACCAGCAAGCACCACATCGGCGTCTCCGGATTCGACGGCTTGAACCGCCTGACAGAACGTCGCTCCCCCGGACACACAGGCACTCTCGATACGGACCGATGCTGCCTCACGGGCTCCGACGTGATCAGCCATGAGTGCCCCAATGTGACCCTGGTCTTCGATAAGACCGCCCATGAAATTCCCGATATATACGGCGTCAAGGTCGCCGGGCGAGATATCGGTCTCGTCGAACGCCTTGACGGCCGCTTCACTGAGGAGTTCACGCGACGATGAGTTGGGATGTTTGCCGTATGTTGTACTCGCAGCGCTGGCGATTTTCGTCCCCATAGTGCTAGTGAACAACACAGTCTATCGACTAATATCTCACTGCGAGTTCTCACATGATTGGAACCGGTTGTATTTCTTCACGGGTGAGGACGACAACTGACAGAACTCGGAGCCCAAAAGAATCAGAGGAGATAGTTTCTAGTGCTCGTGGTGGGAGGTCGTCTTCTCGAACTCGCTTGCGATGGTATCCCAGTCGATAACCTCGAAGAACGCGTCCACGAAACCACCGCGGTCGGGGCCGTACTGGAAGTAGTACGAGTGTTCCCAGACGTCGAGGGCGAGAATGGGGTGGGCACTCCAGAGCGCACCATCGTTGTGCTTCTGGACGGCGAGGTTCCGGAGCTGTTTCGTGACCGGGTCGTAGACGAGCAGTGCCCACCCGCCGGCGGGCCAACTGGCGGCCTCTCTGAACTCGGCCTCCCAGCCCTCATAGGACCCGAAGTCGCTCTCGATGCGGTCCCGGAGGTCACCCGTTGGTTCACCGCCGCCGCCGTTCGGCGTCATACACCGCCAGAACAGATGATGGAGGTAATGGCCGCAGCCGTTGTGACTCACCGAGCGCATGGCAGCCGCCGAGCCGTCCATGTCACCCGACGAGCGGTTCTCTCTGAGCGTCTCCTCGGCAGCGTTCAGGCCGTTAACGTAGCCCTGGTGGTGAGTATCGTGATGCCACGCGAGGATCTGCTCGTCGATGTGCGGTTCGAGCGCGTCGTAGTCGTATGGAAGCGGTGGAAGCTCCGCCTCTGAGAGTTCGGACATGGGTTGTTCCCGTTCTTACATCATCGTCAATCATTATCAAGATGAGCCATCAAATCCTTCAGGTTGAGTGACTGCCTGCCAGCGATAAAATTCAAAGCGAGCGCCTGAGTCAGGTCCCGAGGCAGTACACGCAACGAAGAAGGTCCAGGATAGGTATCATCTGGATTCGTTATTCCTATCGGGGTGAGACGTAATCGCATTCGCCTACGCACTCTTCTTTGAGTGGGCTTTCACCGAGTACCTGCTCTGGTTTAGCCCCGCTCCGGAAGACAGTGACACCTTTGAGGCCGAGGTCACGTGCGGACAGAAATATCTCCTTGATATCGTCGACAGAAGCCGACTGGGGGAGGTTAACCGTCTTACTCACCGCGTTATCAACGTGGCGCTGGAACGCGGCCTGAACCTTGAGATGATGGTCGGCGGGAACGTCGTGGGCCGTCTGGAACAGTCGCTTCACATCGTCTGGAACTGCCTCGACATCTTGAATCGTGGTTCGGCCGTGGAGTTTCTCCACGAGGTCTGCGGAGTAGAACTCCCGCTTCTTTGCGATGTCAACGAAGCGGTCGTTGACAACCTCCAAGCCGCCCATCACCTGCTTCGTATAGACGACGCTGTATATTGGTTCGATACTTGCCGAAGAGCCGGCGATGAGCGAAATCGTCCCTGTGGGGGCAATCGTCGTGGTCGTGACGTTCCGCACCGGCTCTTCGTAGGAGGAGTTCTCCCACGCCGGGAACGGGTCGCGTTCGTTCGCCAGTTGCTTCGACGCCTTCCACGCTTCGTCGTGAATGAACCCCATCAACTCCTCTGCAAATTCGACGGCGTCCTCGGAGTAGTACGGAATTCGAAGGTCAACAAGCATGTCGTGGAATCCCATCACGCCCAGTCCCAATCTCCGAGTCTTGGTCACCATCTCTTCGCTTTCGGGGACGGGGAATTCCGGCATCTCTATCGCATTGTCGGGAAATCGGACGGCGAGGTGGACGGTCG
>NZ_JBZRPK010000003.1:0-520 GCF_058382125.1 Haloferax sp. s1 | reverse complement strand
AATAGGCCCCGTCTGCGGTCAATATTCTGCGCAGCGCCGAAGGCACAAGCAGTGATTACAGAAGTGGCTCTTTAGCCACAACCTCGCTAAGAAGATGGCACAATCAGAAACGATTGCGTGGAGGTTACTTCTCAAACAGTGGCCTACCGGGTATCGACGACGTCTAATTTTTTCGCGCGGACAAGCCGCGCCGAGTAGGCGCGGCGACCCCCGTTTCATCTGTTTCATCTGGAGTCTGCGCAGCAGACTCCGGTAATCTTGGTGTGTGGCTCTTTAGCCACACCGCGGTAGTTGCAGTAACCTCCTGTATTACTGCTATGCCGGCTCTACGCACCAAACGCTGCCTCTAACTTCTCATACATCCATTGACGGCGAGCTTTCCGCTTTTGCTCCCTTCAGGTAGGTTCGAAGGACAACTTCGTCGACGAACTCCACTGGCTATCCTCCGAAGTTGTGGGCGCGCGACTCACTGATTTTTATATAGCGATATTCAATTCATCCATCTCAGACCAAACTATCG
>NZ_JBZRPK010000004.1:0-523 GCF_058382125.1 Haloferax sp. s1 | reverse complement strand
CCAACGCACTCCCCGTCGTCACCCCATTATGAATCTCATACCCACTCATCGGCGTCCCGCTTTCCGCAAACACCCCAGTCACCCGCCGTAGCTGCTTCCCTTCCACCAGCCGCGTCTCAAGATCCAGCAGGTTCAGCCCTTCGGTTTCGCCGGGCTCGCCTTCGATGCCGTCCGGGTCGGCGATGGTTCTGCCCAGCATCTGGAATCCACCACAGATCCCCAGCACCTTGCCGCCGTAGCGCAGGTGGCGCTGGATGTGCTCGTCCCAGCCTTGGGCCTTGAGCCATTCGCGGTCGGCTCGTGTGCTCTTGCTGCCGGGGAGGATGATGAGGTCGGCGCCGGGTTTGGGTTGGTCGGGGCCGATGAACTGGAGGTCCACTTTGGGGTGGAGGCGCAGGGGGTCGAAGTCGTTGTGGTTGCTCATTCTGGGGAGCGCGGGGACGACGACTTTGAGGGCGTCTTCGTCGGCCTCGGTGCCGGTGAGGCCGACGCTGTCTTCGGCGTCCAGGATGAGGCCCTGGAG
>NZ_JBZRPK010000588.1:0-8567 GCF_058382125.1 Haloferax sp. s1 | reverse complement strand
CCCTCCGACGACGAACCGAACTATTGTTTCAGACGAACCCTTGTGGGATTGAAGCCGACAAGAACGAAACGAAGGTGGAAGTGAAGGCGAAGGTTTCAGACGAACCCTTGTGGGATTGAAGCCGCGTCTCTGACTGGGAGAATGGACATCAACCCGGTTTCAGACGAACCCTTGTGGGATTGAAGCCTAAATTCTGACACAGCAGCGCGTGCCGGATCGGAGTTTCAGACGAACCCTTGTGGGATTGAAGCGAAACACTGTTGCGGCGGCTATAGGGTAAGTGTTGTTTCAGACGAACCCTTGTGGGATTGAAGCAGGCCGAGCGCCTGGCGCGCACCTCCGCGACGGGCGTTTCAGACGAACCCTTGTGGGATTGAAGCTTACAGTCTCGGAAAAGTATGGACAAAACGAACGAGTTTCAGACGAACCCTTGTGGGATTGAAGCGCAAGAAAAACGCCGAGGATGGCAACGCCATCAGTGTTTCAGACGAACCCTTGTGGGATTGAAGCTCCTGTCCGTGCATCCCTTCGTACAGCTTCGCGGCGTTTCAGACGAACCCTTGTGGGATTGAAGCGCCAGCGGGCGTTGCGGCCGACCGGGCGTCCGCAGTTTCAGACGAACCCTTGTGGGATTGAAGCGTCGAAGACGCGGCCCTCGACGACGAGGTGAGCGAGTTTCAGACGAACCCTTGTGGGATTGAAGCGGCACGCTCGGCATGATCGGCCGGTGGGACGGTGGTTTCAGACGAACCCTTGTGGGATTGAAGCAACTGTAGTTTCGGTAAACGAACCCGAAAAAACACTGTTTCAGACGAACCCTTGTGGGATTGAAGCGGTGACGCGACGCGCACCGATGCGAACCGATGCGCGTTTCAGACGAACCCTTGTGGGATTGAAGCGTCCACAGACCCTCCGACGACGAACCGAACTATTGTTTCAGACGAACCCTTGTGGGATTGAAGCGTACCGCAAAGCTCGGGATGTTGGAAAGGAGGATTAGTTTCAGACGAACCCTTGTGGGATTGAAGCCAATCGCTGCAACTGCATGCGATGATTTCAACTCTGGTTTCAGACGAACCCTTGTGGGATTGAAGCGGATTCGTCCGAACCGGATGGCTCAAAGACAGTTAGTTTCAGACGAACCCTTGTGGGATTGAAGCTTTGCTTATCGACCCACAAGATGCAACGCTGGGAGTTTCAGACGAACCCTTGTGGGATTGAAGCAGCCGTCTCCAAGACCACGCCGAAGCGAGTGTTCGGAGTTTCAGACGAACCCTTGTGGGATTGAAGCGAACGGTGGCAACTTCGCCTCGAACTCGAACACACGCGTTTCAGACGAACCCTTGTGGGTTTGAAGCAAATGTTGGCAAAGGAGAGAGTACACCAAGTCGAATTTCAGATGAACCCATGTGGGATTGAGACTCCCTTCCCTAAGTTCGTCTACAATATCTTCTATCGCAATCAACATTAAACTACATACGAATTAACAGACATTTTACAATATCTACAAATGATGGCAATCCGAAACGAAAACTGTGTTACACAATTACAACCATATAACAGAGGTGGTATGAGGCGTGCGTATCGAATTAGCACTCGACGCTGTCGCTGACGCCGCCTACGACACGTCACATCATCATAAAGTTCGAGGCAGGGTCTGGCGCGGCCTAGAGGATAACGACGCCTTCGCCGAGGTTCACGATACCGACCACGGTATTGGATTCGCGTACTCGAATGTGTTCCCATGGGGTCAAATCGAGGAAGGAGACCGACGATACATCCGTATCGCGTCACCGCGGCGGGCTGTCCTCGACGACCTCGTTTCCCACTTCGGGAGTGAGCGGGCGTTCGACGTCGGCCAGATGCGGTTCGAAGTCGATGAGATCACTGGCCATGCACCCGACGTTGGCGAAGCGGGGTCGACTGGGCAACTCGAAACAGCGACGGGTGTCTTCTGTGCACTCGACCGCAAACTTGCGAAGGAGCACGGACTGAGCACGGAGAAAATCGACGCTGGAGACACGGAGACCAAACTGTTCTGGCGACCCAAGCATGGAATGGAGCCACTGCAGGCAGCAATCAAGCGGTCGCTCCAGCGTACCCACGAGCTGTACGGCGACGACTACTACGACGGGCCGGTGGAGGTTGACGAACCGCTGTTCGACAGCATCGAACCGATCAAAGACGATGTTGTCTACCCGATTCACTTCCAGCCGGCGACAGCCGTCGACCGGACAGTCCTGCTCTCGAAATGGTACTTGGGCTATCGAGTCCGAAACGAGACCCATCGGTATCACCTGAATCTGGCGCTCGACGCTGGCATTGGCCAACGACGCGAGCACGGATTCGGGTTCCTGAATCTCACCGACAAGACGCTTCCCCGAGCGAGTGACTAATGGCTGGGCCAACAATCGAAGACTTCGAAGACGCAATCGAGGCCCACTGGCACGGACGGCCGCCATCGAGCTTAGAAGACGTGATGGCACTGTACGGTGTGCTCGCCGTGGCCGAAAGCGGCGGGGAACTGTACGGGAGTGCAAGTAAGCTTGCACCGTTCGTCGACGACGGGCGACTCGTCACGATTGACATCGACCTCACGGGGGAGACCCCGGGCGTAAGTGACCCAGAGGTTGATACGCTTCGTGAAGAAGACGTTCCGAAACTTCGGTACTCGCACAAATCATCCGGCCGCGGTGCAAAATACAGTCTCACCCAAATCGGCTCGAAGAATGGGAACGACGCAGCGGGCGTCGCTAGTACCATCCTCGGGCGTGTTCGCTCGTGGACAACGCAGGACAGCATCCTCAGCCTCACTAGCGAGAAGGGACACCCAGATGCGTGGGTCATCGAACGCCTCGCAGAAGTCTTCGAGAAGGACTCGGATTCGCTCGAAGCACTCGAAGAGAAAGTCGAAAAACTCCTTCCACCGGATGAGTCGATTCCCACGGCCGTTACAGTCCGACTCCGAATCGACGGTGCCGAGCTTGCAACGCCCGATAAGACTGAAACACGCTGGTTCTGGCCTGCAGAGTTAGATGTCTTAGAGGAGGCGATGAAGCGGTATGCGACGGCCAACGCAGCAAACAAGAACATCGATTCCGGCTCTCCATCAGAGGGTGTTGGAACCGGCATTGTCACCGGTCGAGAAGGCCGCGTCGTCGGGACTTCTGAGAGTCCGCTGGGTGTGTTCTCGGTCAAGCACCCGGACGCACAACCGGGGCTCCGAAAAGACCAGTCGTGGCGAAATTACCCAGTACGCGACGATATCGCGATGCTCTTCAATAAGAGTCAGGACCTCATCGAACAGTGTGTCCGCCGACGGGGGGGCGTTGAGACGTACGCACTCCCGTATTTCGCTGGAGAGCTGACCGCGGCTAAAGCCCAGTTGCTCTATGGCGCGATTCAGTCGTTAGATTCCGAGAGCGAATACGACGAGTCCGGTGGCGCACCGATGGCACGCGTCACGTACGAACTTCGCGAAGCCGATGACGAAGCGGTTCGCCGACTGAGCGAGACGGAACTTCGATTCTACACGATTACGCTTCCAATCAGCGATGACAAGAACGTCATCGCAGAAGAGCCGTCGGCACCTATTTACTGGGTTTCAGAACTTGCTGAAGCAGTCGCTGAGACAGTTCAGGGACCGACACTTAACCCACGACAAGGTGGGTTCGCTCAGTACGATAACTGGCCGCTTTTGGACTTTCCCGACGAGTTCGATGAAGCGCGAAAATTTGCGTTCTATCGGATCGTCGGCCAGGAGTTCACCGACACAGCGTTCGCCTACCGTGGCGACGATGAAGGTGACGACTTCCGGCGTATCGTTGACCACCGCTTGATCGCTGGTGTACCACTTGATGCGTCGATGTTGTTCGACGAGTACATGCGCCGATACAATGACGAATCCGAGGGTGGTGCAGTCCCACCCCACCAAATCGTTGCCCAGCAGCTCGTTCATCTGGAGGCGCTATCGCGGGCAGGCTTACTGAGTGGCATCGACGTTCAAATCGCACCCAACAACACACCCATGACGACCAAGACAGACCTCGACACGTCGGATCTTTCGGCAATCCGAGAGCGCCGACTCGAATCGTTCCTCGACAGACCACTCTTCGACGACTCAACACGGAAAGCAGCTGGGCTAGCTGGCGTCCTCGTTGGGCAGATCAGTTGGCACCAGGAGTCGGCCCGCAGTATGGGTCGCCCACTCGACTCGAAGACTCGGGGTGACCAACTGACGAAACACAGCCTGGAGAACGCACTGACGACAGCGCTTGAGAAGACGAAAGTCTACGCCTTCGACTCAGACTACAGCGGCGACCGCGACCTGCTGTTCCCAGAGACCGTTGACCGACTGCTCGAAACAACCGAAGCGATGCCAAGCGACTGGCAGTTGGAGAAGCGAGAACTCCAATTCTGCTATGTGCTTGGGCACGCCCACGGCCGCCGGTCAATGCCAGTTGCGTTCGACCTCCATGAGGGTGAAACTGAGAGTGAGGTCGAAGATCAGCCTGCGGAGAGCACTGCCAACTAACCACCAGAATCCAACAGAACACACCAATGACGACACCAAACCGATCCGAACTCCTGTTCATCTACGACGCACAAGACTGCAACCCGAACGGCAATCCAATCGGCGACAACCGACCTCGCCAAGACCCTGATACCAAGCAGGGCATCATCACCGACGTTCGGCTCAAGCGCTATCTTCGAGACCAACTTCTCGACGATGGCTTCGACATCTATGTGAAAAAGACCGAAGGACAGTCGTGGACCCGAACAAAACTCATCAAGGACGTGTTGGGGGGTATCGAAGATGCCGATGACCTCGACGATCTCGAAGACGTGGGTGAAGAATTCCTCGACGCAGCGACCGACGTTCGATACTTCGGCGCAACACTCAGCTTCGAAGCAAGTGACGATGAGACTGACGAGGCCTTCCGCTCAGCGCTGAACAGTGCCTTACCAAATAACTACCAGGGGCCAGTTCAGTTCCTTCCGGCAAAGTCCCTGAATAGGGTCGAGGAGAATGAAGAGTACGACTCGCTAACCAGCGTCATCTCGACCGGCGAAGAAAACCGACAGGGTGGCTTCGACCTCGATGACAAGCGCATCAAGTACGGGATCTTCCCCTTCTGGGGACTCGTCGACAACAACGGTGCGAAGTCGACCAACCTGACCCAAGCAGATGTCGAGCGACTCGACACGCTGTGTTGGCGGGCGCTCAAGAATCAAACCACGTCGCGATCGAAACTCGGGCAAGCACCGCGGCTGTACCTCCGTGTCGAATACAAGGACGGAAACTACCACATTGGTGGACTACACGACCTGCTCGAACTCTCACCGGAGAGTGACGAGTCACTGCGATCCATCAACGACGTCGTTGTCGACGCGTCAGAGCTAGTAGCTGCGCTCAACCACGAAGCTGAGCGAATTCAGACAGTACACATCGTCGGTGACGGCCGTTTGGAACTCGACGTTGGAGACAAGACGATTCGAAGTGATGAACTCGGCGGGCATCTCGCCGACGCAGGCCACAACGTCCACGAGATTGACGTCCTTGAAGAGCGAGAGCTCGCAGCCTGATGATTCGGACTAACAGATGTCACTTCAAATAGACGCCGATGGCGTGCCTGATCGCTGCCTGTCGTTTACCGTTCGGTCCACTTGGGGACATTTCAAGCGTGTCGGCCGGAGTGTCACCAAACAAACATATAGAATCCCACCACGGACGACTGTCGCTGGAATGCTTGCTGCCATCGTCGGTGCTGACCGCGACTCGTACTACGATGTCTTTGGCGCAGACAACGCTGCAATTGCCATTACGTCGCTCACTGAGCTTCGGACAGTCAACATCCCTACGACTGGTCTTGGAACGGACCCAGGCCAAGACGTCACTTCGTCTGTAGGGAGTCGGCGGTCGTTCAAGCTCACGTATCAGGATACCACCGGTGATCGGCAACTCCACGCCTATGAGGTACTGGCTGACCCGGCATATCGAATCGATGTCGCACTTGAAAACGAGGAGTTCTACCACCAACTCCGAGAGCACCTTACGAACGGGACGTCAATTTACCCACCGAGCTTGGGGAAATCAGAGTATCTCGCCACAATCGAGGATGTCAACACCGATTGTAAACCAACCCGGTTGACAGACGACTCGACGTTTGACATTGACTCTGTGGTCCCGACTTCGCTTTCCGAAGCGATCCCACAAGGTGGTGTGACATACGGTGTCGAGCGGTCTCCAGCCGTTATGGAAAAGAACGCTGGTGGCCGACGGACGACTCGCTTCGATGATTACATCTACACACAGCAAGCAGGCGCAACAGTCCGAGTCGGGGACGACGCTGGTGTTGTTCCTGTTACCGTCGAAGACCGGACTGTCGTGTTCCGGTAACTGACCACTCATACATTTTCGACATGGAACTCCCACTCATTTCGCACCCAGCAGACGACGACAAGAATCGTGAGTACCCGTCGGAGCAACTCACCAAAGAGGGTGCGCTTCGACTTACTGCCCATAATAGTGTTGTCGCCACTCGGAGCACACGTCTGTTCGGGTTCACAGACGAGCGTGCACAGTTTTTACGTGTTGGCGCATCGCTCCACGATTTTGGAAAATCGACACCCCAGTTCCAAGCCCACGTCCGCCCTGAAGAGACGTATACTGGGCCCGACAAGGAGAAGAATCACGCTCGTCTCGGAGCGCTTGCGACGTGGTTTGTACTTGGACGCCTTGACGCGCCCGACCAAGACCGCTTAGCGGCGACGCTTGCAGTTGCTCGACACCACCAAGCACTCCCCGACGCAGCACGGTACACAGCAGAACCACTTGCAACTGCGTTCGACGAAGCAAGTACAGTCCTCAACGCACAGACCGATGCGATAGATCGTCAGTGGCCAGATGCAGCCACCGAGTTGCTTCGACTCACTGGAGCCACAGACGTGACGTGGGCCGAATTCTCGAACTGGGCCAAATCAGGTGCCGTTGTCGACGAACTCCACGAACTGAGTGCGCGTCAGGAACTTACTGGACCCAAGCCAAACTCGGCGAAGCTCCCTGAGAAATTGTACGATCGGACGCTTCACTACTGGGCTGCCATCACGCTCGCAGACAAGAGCCATGCGATGGCAATTCCCGAGTCGCAGGTCTTCGATTTTGCCACCCTTGACCGCCACACTATCGAATCGTATATCGCCGACCTCAGGGACGATCCACCAGCAAATGCACTGGAAGCTGAGTTGAATGATGGACGAGAGCGAGCAAGGCGCCAAACGATCAAGGGAGTTCACGAGTGGCTCAGTGACGGCGATTCATCGATTGCGACGCTGACACTCCCAACTGGACTCGGAAAGACGTTCACAGGACTGTCAGCCGCGTTCGAATCAAGAGACCTCTTAGCGAGCGAGTCGACAGACAGGCACTCTCGACCGATTATCTACGCGCTCCCATACACGAGTATTATCGAACAAACCCGGTCGATATTCGAAGATCCAGATCTCTGGGGTGCTGATCCCATGAAATCAGCGTTAACAGTCCATCACTACCTGAGTGAGACGGTAGTATACCATGACGAACGCCAAGACAGCGACGTCGACGCAACTGACGAGGAAGAGACCGCACGTTTACTCGGTGAAGCGTGGCGAGATGGCACGATTCTGACGACGTTCGTGCAGCTATTTGAGAGCCTCACCGGACCGTCCAATCGACAGGGGTTGAAACTTGCAGCACTTGACGGTGGCCTCGTGATTCTCGACGAGCCACAGGCACTGCCCAAAGACTGGTGGGACGGAATAACGAGGCTATTGGAACTGCTGACTGAGGAGTACCAAACCCGTCTCATTGCAATGACGGCCACCCAACCGACGCTACTTCGTGACTTGAATACGACAGCGCTCCTTGAGGCGGGTCTCGAACACGACACGAGCAACTGCAGCGCCTGTACACAGGGACCCACATATCCGACCCGACTTCCTCCTGTTTCGAAACCGACCTACTTTGAAGAAGCAACACGTGTCCAGTACACGATTGACGAGACGGCCCTATCACACCAGCTTTCGTCTGAAATACGATTCATTAGCCACGACGAGGCTGCTAGCAGAGTAATCAAATCAACACTCAATGAAGGGTCGACACTCGCGATCTGCAATACGATCAAAAGCTCGGCAGTCCTGACAGAGTTGATTACTGACTACGAGGAAGTCCATCATCTCGGACCTGAAATCCAGTCCGTACTGGACGAACAGGACGTCAACGCCACTACGACTGAGCAAAGTGCCTCAGAAATTGCGCAGGATGTCCTCAACGAAGTTGGGATTAGTCAACCGGCAACTGGCGACGATGAATGGGTGATTCCAGCCCATGTCGGCACGGTCGCACTGACTCTTAATTCACGCTACAGGCCATTTGACCGGCAGTTCATTATCGACTTAGCAGACCAATTGTCGTGTAGTACTGTCCCGTTCTTCCTTTTCTCAACACAAGCAATCGATGCCGGTGTTGACCTGATTTTCAAGACTGTTTTCCGCGATATCGCCCCACTCGACAGCATCGTTCAGGCTGC
>NZ_JBZRPK010000589.1:0-8586 GCF_058382125.1 Haloferax sp. s1 | reverse complement strand
CTCCGGCGGGAAAGACAGCGTCGTTCTCACGCAGATTCTCGACGACACCTTCGGCCGCGACCCGCGAATCGAACTCGTCGCGTTGACCATCCACGAGGGAATCGAAGGCTACCGCGACAAGTCCGTCGACGCTTGCGTCGAACTCGCTGCGGACCTCGATATCCACCACGAACTGGTCACGTACGAAGACGAGTTCGGCGTCCAGATGGACGACGTGGTGGAGAAAGACCCCGAGAACATGGCCGCGTGTGCCTACTGTGGCGTCTTCCGGCGCGACCTCTTAGAGCGCTTTGCCGACGAACTCGGCGCGGACAAGCTCTTGACTGGGCATAACCTCGACGACGAGGCCCAGACGGCGCTCATGAACTTCTTCGAAGGTGACCTCAAACAGGTCGCAAAGCATTACGACGCCAGTATCGGCGACTTCGAGAAGCGCCGCGACGCAGGCGAGTTCATCCCGCGAGCAAAGCCGCTCCGCGACGTTCCCGAAAAAGAAATCGCACTCTACGCACACCTGAAGGACCTCCCCGCGCACATCACCGAGTGCCCGCACTCCTCGGAGGCGTACCGCGGCGAGATTCAGCAACTCCTGTTGAAACTCGAAGAGAACCACCCCGGAACGCGGCACTCCATCATGGCGGGCTACGAGGAGTTGGCCGAGATGACCGCCCGAGAGTACCGCGGGGAAGGCCGAGTCGACCTCAACGACTGCGAACGCTGCGGGTCGAAGACCGCCGGCGACGTGTGCCGGAAGTGCCGTCTCATCGAGTCGATAGAGGCCGTCTGACGACTCTATACAGACGGAGCAGACCGGGTATCTCAGAGTGATACAGAAATCAGCGATTTTCCGAACGACGAGACGCCTCTACCGTCTCGAACCGCTCGACGCCGTGCGGTTCATGCCTTTTTCACTTCGTTCTCGCTCTGCTGACTGTAAGCAACGGTTAGGTATCTTTCGGGGTCGTGTGGTCGCACTACCTGTGCAAGCATCACGCATCGCCGCCGCGAGGTTATGATTTCCATCGCACATCCATAGAACGACAATGCAACAGCGACGGAGACAGTTTCTCAGACTCGCCGGAGTCGGACTCACAGCGTCATTTGCTGGCTGTGCGGCCAGCGAAGGAGAGGGTGCAGAGACGACGACAGAAGAGACGGTAACAGCCACTCCAACACCATCGACGGGTGGTGACCAACCACCGGGTGCGGACGTGCTCCTCGACGTGGACGTACAGGAGACGTACGCGCGCTACTTCAACCAGACGTTCAACCGGGGCCGCCTCCAGCGTGCGGAGCGACCGCAGTCACGCGATACGAATGCCGAACATACCCTTCCACTCCCACCGGCCGCCGGTGACGAGTTCGGGCAGGCAGCCGTCTATAACGACGCCGTCGAGTACGACACCGAGTCGGACGCGTGGTCTGTCGTCGATGACGGATTCACCACGGCCGACGCACTCTATCTATCGAATCAGGAGATCTGGATTAGCCATTGGGGTGGTGATTTCTACCACGGCCGCGGTGTGCCGGGGCGGTCGGAGACGCCGCCGTAGTCGCGTCTGCGCTGCTCCCACGTTGCGTCTCTAAGAAATAAGAGAAAATCGGTGCCGTAGTTTCGCCGAGGACCAGTTACCGGATAACGTCGAGACCGTTGTTCTTCTCGACTTCGTCGCGGCCACCGTCGGACCAGGTACCGCTCTGCGGCGTCTCGACACGGTTCGAGCTATCGAATTCCGAGTCTTGGTATTGTTGCTGCTGTTGTGTCTCGTGGGACTGAGACTGGATACTCTGACGAGACTTGTCGGCCTGTTTCTGCGTCGTCGGGCCGAGAACCTGCGCCGACTGGACGCCAGTCATGATGGCCATGACGCGGACTTTCCCTTTGTACTCGTCCTGAATGCGAGCGCCCCAGATGACGTTCGCGGCGGCTTCCAGCCGTTCGGTGATGTTGCTCGCGATTCCCTCGGCCTCCTTCAAGGTGAGGTCGGGGCCGCCCGTAATGTGGACGAGACCACCGGATGCACCACGGTAGTCAACGTCGAGAAGTGGGTGGTTCATCGCGTCGTTGACCACTTCTTGGGTCTTGTTTTTGTCTTGTGTCTCTCCGACGAGCATCACCGCGACGCCGCCCTGATTCATAATCGTCGACATGTCAGCGTAGTCGAGGTTGATGAGCGACGGTTGGGTAATCGTCTCCGAGATGCCCTTGACGGTTTCGGCGATAATCTGGTCCATGACCGAGAACGCCTTGCCGATAGGCAGGTTCGGGACGTAGTCGAGGAGGCGGTTGTTGTCCAGGACGATGATGGAGTCGGCCTCGTTACGGAGGTTCTCGAGTCCTTCTTCGGCCTTGACCGTTCGGGCGCGCTCGACGTTGAACGGGGTCGAAACCATACCGACGACGATTGCGCCTTGCTCTTTGGCGATCTTGGCAACGACAGGTGCTGCACCAGTACCGGTGCCACCACCCATCCCTGCGGTGACGAACACGAGGTCGGCGTCGCCAAGGACGTCCTTGATAGTTCCCTGTGCCATCTCAGTGGCACGCTCACCCATCGAGGGGTCGCCACCGGCACCGAGACCCTGCGTCAGGGACTTCCCAACGAGGATTTTGGTGTCCGCTTCGATCATCTTCAGGTGTTGCTTGTCGGTGTTGATGGCGACCGTATCGGCACCTTCGACACCGATGTTGTACAGGCGGTTGATAGTGTTGTTCCCGGCACCACCACAGCCAACGATGACGATACGTGGGTCGCCGAACTGGTCGTCGCTGTCGTCGAGCGACTGCGTCTTACGTTCGGCTTCGTCACGTTCCATCGCCTCGCGAACGATATCCTGCATTGTTACACCTTTGCCCAGCCGCGCTTGCTGGTAGATTCGTGTTGTCGCTTGTCGCTTGTCTGTTCATTGAGCATATCGCGAACGGCGGACCGAATGGCTTCTGACCGGTTCGGGAATTCTCCCGTTTCGACCATTCGCTCGACCTCCTCGATTTGCTGCTTCGGAATTCGTAGTGTCACACGCTCCATATTTTACATTCCCCCGGTAAGACGGTGCGCCGCACGCGAGTGCGAGTGTCTTACGCCCCGAAACCAACGGACAGCACCGTGTTCCGGGCCACCGTTGGGTGGCTGTAAGACAACCGTCTTACGCGATAATCACCACAGAGGGATAGGATATAAATGTAACGGCAATTGTAAGACAGAGGCCGAATGTCACGTATAGCGGACTTTAATCGGTGTTATCCCTGTTCGAGAACATCGGCTGCAGGTGTCCGACGGCCGCAGTCGGGGCAAAATCCCCAGTCCGAGCGTAATTCGTCACCGCATTCACAGAACACTCGGTGGGAGGTCTTCTCGCCACAGTTCGGGCAGTAGACGTGGTCGTTGCCTACTAGTTCACCACATTGACTACAGTTCGAGGATTGCTCGCTCGGGTCAGTAGCTTCAACGTTATCGGATGTCTTACGTTTTGTATTCGCTGCCGTTTCTTGGTCGAGTGACGTGTTTACGCCGGATTCGCCGTTTGCGCCGTCGACGTTGATGTTGACGTTTAGTTCGGACGGGTTCTGACGGTCTGGTGCGCGGGCGGAGATGGCATCGTCAACGAGCGTCGGGAGTCGCTCGTTCAATCGAGCGTCGACAAGCTCCTCGACGCGAGTGGAGAGTGCGCCATCGAGTCCGCTATCACTGTCTTTGTCCGCCGGTTCGTCAGACGCTGCGTCGTCACGTTCCAACTCGTCGAGATACTGACGGAGTGCCTCGCGCATCACCTCGCTTTTGGACGTATCGAGGTGGTCCAGTCGCTCGACGAGGGCATCGTCGGCGCGGAACGTGATTTTACTCATCTATGCGGGAATGATTTTGCCAGTATATTAATGTTCGCACGTGTCTGACACGGAGCAGACAGGGCGCGGAGAATGATAATGGTTAAAACCGTCGACCGGATAGAAATCAGTGACCGCTCTTAGCTCAGCCTGGCAGAGCAGCCGACTGTAGATCGGCTTGTCCCCCGTTCAAATCGGGGAGAGCGGATTTGTTTTTCAAGCCCGGTCGAGCCGTTTGAGCAGCGAGCAACGCGAAGCGTTGCGGTGGGTTCCCGCGAGTATCACGAGCGGAAGTTCGTGAGTCGAGAGACATCGTGGTCGTTGTCGGGAACGTCACCCGATTGCGCGAGCGACGTAAGCAAACTTCATCCGAGGCGTTCCCAGATGATTCGCTGAAGGCGATTCAGTCGGCTGTCAAAACCGTCTCGAAGAGTGTCTTCGAGGATACCATACCGTCTCGACGTCGGGGTTGTCGTCTGGTCTGCTGGCCGATAGATTACTGGGGAGAGACACACCGCTCGATATCGCGTAGCGACTTCATCTCTAGGACGTGGTACTCGGCGCCGAGGCCGTCAGCGACCTCTCGATACGCCGGCAGTGGGTCGTGACTGTCGTCGGTGCCATCGTTGTCGTGGAGGTGTGCGACGACGACGTCGTCACCGAGCACCTCAAGAAACGCGCTGACATCGACTCCGGTCGCCTTTGCGTGCCCAACGTCCAGCGTGATCGACGGCCGCGGTGCCGCTTCCGCGATATCCTCGATGAGGGACGCAAATCGGTCGGGGTACGCGGTCAATCGGTGTTTTTCCGGTTTTTCCCGCTGGTTCTCCACGCAGAGCGGAACGCCGACATCGGCAGCGACCTGGGTGCACTCGCGGAGCGACCGAACCGCAGCATCCCGACTGACCTCACGGACGCGCTCCGGATAGTAGGGGCGGAGCGTCCCGCCGTGAACGACAACCGCGCCTGCGTCGGCCGCCGCTGCTGCGGAGAGCGATTTTTTGACGGCCGTTACCGCAGCTTTTCGCAGCGTCTCGTTCGGATTCGCGAGATTGCACTCTCGATGTGGTGCGTGGTAAGAGACCGTGACGTCGTGGTCCGCTGCGACCTTCCGAACACGTGCGGGCGACGGCGGGTCTGGGTGGGTGTCGAGATAGCCCTGTCGTAGCTCCACGTGTGACAGCCCCCGTTCCGTGAGGAATTCGACGAACGTTTCGAACGACTGTTCGAACCGGAGGTCCATCGAGGCGCCAAACCGCTTAGTCATCGGTCTTGAGCTCGCACGAGCTTGTCCCCCTCAAGCCACGGCACGACATCACGGGAGTTAATCGCCGTGGCGTATTCGTGCAGATCCGCTTGGCGAATCTCGTGTTTCTCCTCGTATCTTGGTCCCTTCGCGGCTTGAAGAAGTACGTCGAAATGTGCGCGTTCCGCGTGGCTGAGCGGCTGGTCTCTGAGGTGTCGGTCGATGAGAACCGCCCCCAGCATGTCGTCAGTTGTCATCTCCCCACCCGAGCCCGCTGCGACGATGAACGTGGGCCTGTCGCGGTCTTGGAGGTATTCGGCGATGGCCTCCGCGTTCGTGTAGCCACCGACGAACACCTCGACATCGTCGCCACCACGGTTCTTGAGCGTCGTCACCGCTCGTCCCCCGTTCTTCGACGTCATCGCAGTCGGTTGGCTGGCGACGTCGAGCCGCTGTACGTAGCTCGGTGAGTTGAAGAAATCGTACCCCGGGTCCGGGTCGTACTCTTCGGTCTTGCTGCCACCGATGAGCGTATCCGGAACTCTCTCCTGAAACTCGAACTCGTCGCCGCGTTCGTCCGTGATATGTACGTAGGCGGCACCGTTTCCGAGGAGCTCTGACACCGTTGTCGAGAAGTGCGTCACGTCGACGACGACGTAGTCACCGGCTGGGGGGTGTTCGCTGATTTCGCTGCGACTCCGCAGAATGCGGTCACTGACTGATTGCTCGCTGGTAGCGTGCATAGAACTGTGCCACCGTTTGCTAAAGTAATCTGTTACTATTGGTCTAATATAGTATTCAATATTTTTATAATATCTCTGTGCCGCTCAGGAACAGTGTAGTCCGCTCTGTTATCCAATTATAAGTCGCTATTATAGTTGTCTGGAAACTCGCGGCTGCCGACATAGCCCATGAGCATTATGAACGCACTAAGACCAAACGTGACTGCATCGTCGAACAAGCGGATGATGGTGTTCATCCTCGTTCTCACTCTCTCTGGACTCGAGAACACCATCGCGGAGCTCATCCCAGAACCGACTCTCGGACCCATCGAACTCGGAATTTCGAGTTTCATCTTCCTACCTCTCGCGTTAGTCTTCCTGTTTCCCTACATCGAAGCTGCGATAGCCGTCCCGCTCGGTGAAATAGTCTTCACCGAATTCCTCCTCGGCGAGTTCGGTGGCCTCGGCGAATTCAGCGAGGTCGTACTCGTCACCACCTTCGTGTACGTCGCCGCACAGATGGTGCACGACTTGACGAATCCCCGACAAGTGTTCTTGGCCGCCGCCTTCGCGAAGATCGGGTCCCAGATTCCAGCGACACTCCTCGACATGGGAGTCATCTGGGTGGGGGCAGAAGAGTTCGAAGCCGTTGCTGGACTCCCACAGAGCGTCTTTGTCATCGAAGTCCTCGACATGATCCCCGAGGCCATCATTACCGGTCTCGTGTTCGGAGCCATTCCGACGATGTATCTCGTGCCCTCGTTATACGGGAAAGTCGAGCCGCTGCTCGGTATCAATCCGCGACCCCAGTCCGACGCGAGCATGCTCTCCGAAATCGGAATTATGCACGTTGCGGCCCTCATCGGTGCGTCAATACTGGCGTTCTTCTTCGCCACCGCGGGCTTCTTCCTCGGTCTCCCCATGATGGAGACGGAGTCGCTCTTGAACATCGGCGCACTCGTGGGATTGACCGTCGAGGACGGCGGTGCCGGTATCTTCATCTCGCTGATTCTCGCGTTCATTCTCTTTCTCCTGGTCGTCGCGTGGGGACGCAATAGCACCGCACCGACGAGACAGCAGTCGCAGACACGAAAGTAGCCGAGGATACACATGACCGACACACCACTTATTCGCGTCGAGGACTACTCGTTTCGCTATCCCGGCAGCGACGAGTTCGTTCTCGACGGCGCGAACCTCTCGGTTGCGTCAGGAGAGTTTCTCGCCGTTCTCGGTGGGAATGGAAGCGGCAAGACGACCCTCTGTAAGACGTTCAACGGGGTGATTCCCCACTTCTTCGAGGGCGAGCGCGACGGACGCGTCGTCGTCGACGGAATCGACACGGAGTCCGCCGACGTCGGCACGCTCTCGGAGCGAGTCGGCTACGTCTATCAGGATTTCGAGAACCAACTCGTCCAGCCGACCGTTCGGCGCGACGTCGAGTTCGGCCTGCTGAACTACGGTTTTCCCGACTATCACGAGCGCGCCCAACACGCCCTCGATCTGCTGGATATCCCCCACCTCGCGGAGCAGTTCATCTGGGAGTTGAGCGGCGGCCAGAAGCACCTCGCGGCAATCGCTGGCGTTCTGGCGCTCGACCCGGAGGTACTTGTCGTCGACGAACCGGCGGCACAGCTCGACCCGCAGCACGCAGCAGATGTCTACGACCGTCTCAAACGCCTCAACGAGGACGGCCGCACGGTTGTCGTCATCGAACACGACACCGAGTTCGTCGCCGAGCACGCCGACCGAGTCGCCCTCGTCGACGACGGCCGCCTCCGTTGGTCCAAACCGACGTTGGAGGCGTTGAACTGCCTCGATGACCTTCGCGAGCGTGACATCCATCCGCCACAAGTGACTGAACTCGCCAGCCGCCTCGACGTTCGAACCAGCGCGACCGACCGACGTGAATATCCGATTACGGTCGATGAGTTCGTCAACGCGCTCGACTCCCGCCAGCCGATAGCGCCGGACGGGGGGGCTGCTGGCGAGTGCCCGTCTCGTTCGGGCAGTCCGATTCTCGAACTCGACGACGTGACCTACCGGTATCAGACGATGAACCCCGGCAGCGCTACACCCGTTCTCGATGAGCTCTGCCTGTCGGTTCATCGCGGGGAGAACGTCGCATTGGTCGGAGCCAACGGCTCCGGTAAGTCGACACTGATGAAACTGATCACGGGTCTCATCCGCCCAGACGACGGGCGTGTCGACGTTCTCGGTAAGGACACGCGCGAAACGTCTCCCGAAACACTAGCGGACGACGTCGTATACATCCACCAGCAGCCAGAAGAGATGTTCATCGAGGATTCAATCGAGGCGGATATTAGCTACTATCTCCGTCAGCGCGACCACCAAGACCTCGACATCGTCGAGGAGGTTCTCGACTACCTCGACCTCCGTCACCTTCGCGACCAGGACGGCCGACTGCTGTCGGTCGGCCAGCAACGGCGGGCATCGCTCGCAATCGGGTTGGCGATGCAACCCACGCTCGTCATGCTCGATGAGCCGACTGGGTGTCTCGACATGGAGAGCCGAAGAGAAGTCACGCGCATGCTCGGGCGGGTCGACGACCGCGTGGAGTCCGTCGTCGTCGCGACACACGACCTCCAGTTCGTCGCGTCGTGGGCGGACCGCGTGATTGTCCTCGACCGCGGGTCCGTCGTCGCTGATGCACCCCCAGATACGGTACTGACTGACTCGTCACTTGAGCGGCCGACATCGCTTCGGCCGCCGCAACCCGTCGAAGTCAGTCGGCGGGTCGGCATCGACCCGCCCGCGACGACGATCACAGAACT
>NZ_JBZRPK010000005.1:0-534 GCF_058382125.1 Haloferax sp. s1 | reverse complement strand
GCCAACACGCTTTTCTCGATGTCTGGCAATTCTTGTACTTATGGGCTTAACCATACGTTTTCCCCCTCGGATTTCAATACCAGTGATTTGAAGGCTGTCTATATAGGGTCTCACTATAGGGGTATTTGTCGTGTGTTCATTGAATTTGATACGCCTTTGGAAAAGACAGCGGATGAAGCATTTACCCTTCATTTTGAAGTGACGGAAGAACTTAGCCAGTAATATGCCAATCGACTTTGAAGCCGTTACCCAAACGACGGACGAACGCATCATCGAGTCGACCCGCGCCGCTGGGATGAAAGACCCTCGGCGCGGGGTACTCGGCAATCGTGGCGAGCCGAATCAGGACGATAAGCTGGGTACGCCGGCGCAGCATGATGAATTTGTGCCGGCTAATAACGCAAACGCGGAGTTGCTGTTTGTCCGGGCCTATGCGGCGCCGGCGCTGGGTTTCTTCGCGGATTGGAAAAGCGGTGCCTCATTCGTCCTGACGCGGTGGCAGTGGGGTGCAATCGATTGGGCGCGGAGCGAATA
>NZ_JBZRPK010000715.1:7060-21889 GCF_058382125.1 Haloferax sp. s1 | reverse complement strand
TCTCTCTAAGTGAACACCCGGTCGCGTGGAGCTGGACGGCGAACACCCTGACGGGTGTCGCCGTCCGCTCACGCTCCCAAGTTTCTTCATAATCCGTCTCAAAGCACTCGCTGAGCAGGTCTGCGAGCATCTTGACCAACTAACTCAACGACCTGCTCGTTCCTCAAACTGGCTTAACTAGACAGTGCCACAGAGCCCGTTCTTCGGAAGTTCGAAGACGCGGGCGGCCGAGTCGCCCTCATCGGTGACCCGCAGTCCGCAGAAGGCATGAGCATCTTCGGTCTCTTCGCACCCATGCCGCGAGGCGGGTCCGGCGGTGACGCTGGACTGACCTCGGACTACGGTATCACGTTCGGGTCGTCGTCGCTGTACAACATGCACGACTACTACCTGAACCACCAGAACGTCTACGCCACGCCGCAGAGCAACAGCTCGCTGACGGAAGGCGTCGACAAGGTCGTGTTCCGCGACGCTGCACCGGTTTCCCTCTCGTCTGACGCCGGTTCGGCTGTCCTCGCCACGGGCGACCAGACGAGAATCGAGACTTCGCGTCAGTCGGGGCCGTTCACCGTCGCCGTGCAGGGTGACAACGTCGTCGCCATCGGTGACTCCGACTTCATGTCCACCCAATCGGCCTACGAGGCCGACAACGAGGTCCTCGTCGGCAACCTCGCCGACTTCCTCGTCACTGGTGACAAGACCGAGGGCGCTCCGGCACCGGTCTCGACCGGCCAGAACTCCGGTCCGCCGCGCGCCCCCGCGTAAGCTCGCTTTCTGAACACGCGCAGCCATCATTTTTCATTTTCTCGACCGCAGAGCGGACGCTCAAGTCGGACACTGCGACGTAGGTCCAATACTTCACTCGTCGCCGCCGTCTGTCGTCGCCGCTGATTCGAATCCGTCGCTCGCCTTGAGACGGTCGACGAGGCGGTCGAGTGCCTCGGGCGGAATCGCCTCCACATCACCCGATTGGACGCCCCAGAGCGTCGCGTACAGCCCGCCTCGTGCGACCAGTTCGTCGTGTGTACCGGATTCGACGACTCGCCCGTCGTCGAGGACGACGATACGGTCGGCGTGTCGAATCGTCGAGAGACGGTGGGCGATGACGAGCGTCGTTCGCCCTGCCGTCAATCGGTCGAGCGCGCGCTGAATGAGTAGCTCAGTCTCGGTGTCGACGGCGCTCGTCGCCTCGTCGAGGACGAGAATCCGCGGGTCCTGAAGCATCGCGCGGGCGATAGACAGACGCTGGCGCTGGCCGCCCGAGAGTTTCACGCCGCGCTCGCCGATTCGGGTGTCGTAGCCGTTCGGAAGCCGCGAGACGAAGTCGTGGGCTTCGGCTGCTGTCGCGGCCGCGACCATCTCGGATTCGCTCGTAGCGTCGAACGTCCCGTACAGGAGGTTCTCGCGGACCGTCCCGTCGAAGAGGTAGACGTCTTGGCTGACGTAGCCCACTGCCGACCTGAGGTCCCGTATCGGGATGGTCCGAACGTCGCGTCTATCGACTCGGACCGCGCCGTCTGTCACCTCGTACAAGCGCAAGAGGAGTTTTGCGGCGGTCGACTTTCCCGCGCCGGTGGGGCCGACGAGTGCGACTGTCTCACCGGGTGCGGCCGCGAACGACACGTCTTCGAGCACCTCGCGGCCGTCGGCGTAGGCGAACGAGACGCGGTCGAATTCGATGCGCCCTTCGATGTGGTCGAGAACCGCGGCGTCGGGGTCGTCGGCGACGACGACCTCGCGGTCTGCGAGGTCGAAGATTCGCTCACCCGACGCGCGGGCGTTCTCGTAGGCGTTGACGATTCGACCGGCTCCCGAGAGGGGGTCGATGAATCGCTGGGTCATAAAGAGGAACGTGACGAACTCACCGACGAGGAGGTCGCCGGTAAAGGGCGCTGGCGGGCCGAAGATGAGCCAGACGCCACCGATGGCGAAGGTGGCCGCGAAGGCGACGCCCGCGAGGAGTTCCATCGACGGCTGGTAGAGGTAGTCGAGTCTGACCACGGCGAGCGCGCGCTCGTAGTAGTCCATCGACGCCTCGGCGACGCGTTCGGTCTCGTAGGGCTCGGTGGTCGAGGCTTTGATGACCTCGATTCCGGCGACGTTGTTCTCGATGCGGGTGTTGAGCGCGCCGACGCTCTCACGGAGCGACCGGTACATCGGCCGAATCGTCTGCATGAACCAGACGGTGAAGACGGCGAGAAGCGGGACGGCCACGAGCGTCACCACTGCGAGTTGGGCGTTCAGGTAGAACAGCACGCCCGCGATACCGACGACGGCGACGACGAGTTGCAGGCCGCCGGAGAGCGTGCTGTCGAGGAACGTCCGAAGGTTGCGCACGTCGCTATTGAGAATCGACAGGAGTTCGCCAGTCTGCTTGTCGTCGAAGAACGCCATGTCGAGCCGCTGGAGCGCGTCGTAGGTGTCGACGCGAACGGCGTGCTGGACGCGATTCGAGTAGACTGCGAGGCCGAGTCCTTGCACCCACGAGAGACCGACACCGGCGGCGAACGCTCCGATGACGAGCCAGAAGCTCAGCCAGAACTGCCCGGCGACAGTCGATGGAATCCACTCTCCCGGAACGAGCGGGAGGCGATACGGCGCGTTCTGGAAGAACACCGCGTCGATGGCGACGCCCAGCACCAGCGCCGGAACGACGCCGACGAGCCGACCGAAGACGCTCGCTATCAGTCCGGCGACGAACCACGGGAGGTTCTCCCGACCGTATTCGCTGAACAGACGGACCATCGGGTCGCGTCCGGATTGAGTGCTCACTTACCCGAGGTAAGCGTCCAGAAGTATATGACGCGCGTGGTGGGGGTTCTCTACGCCCACTTTTCAACGATATAACACCACAATCGATTTCACACTGCCCTCAAGAACGGATGTAATGAACCGCCGGTCCCTCCTCGCTTCGATTGGCGCGACGACCACGGCACTCACTGCAGGGTGCATCTCGTCACTCGAAGAGACGCTCGGCCCCTCGGTTCGTCTCGGGTGGTTCGGCGTCCACAACATCGACACCGAACCCCACGAGTTCGACCTGCTGGTGATTCGAGACGGAACAGAAGTCCACTACTCGTCTCACGACGTTCGGGGGCGAACAGGCAGTTTCAACTACGGCGCAGTCGCGGACTGCGACTGGGACGACACACCCGGCGACTACTCGGTGGGCGTCCGCGTCGACGGCGGTGACTGGAACGAACGGTCAGTCACGTCGCGCGACGCCGACTGCGTCGTCGCGAACGCCCAGTACCTCGACGACTCCGAGTTCTCGAAGTACCGCGACGGACACAGCCTCACTATTTCCGTCATCGAGGAGTGCAATCCCGACCACTACGACGGAATGTGCGCTTTCACGACTCGGTAGCGGGTCGCACCCACGTCGGCGAGTGGACAGGGCTAAGGCCCTCTCCGGCGGAGTCGGCGGTATGCGCCAATTCATCGTCCTCGGCCACGACGCGCCGACGACACCCGACTTCTCGCTCGACGACATCGCCGGTGGTGCCGGTCGCCTCGACGTCCTCTGTCGCTGTGTCAACTCCGCGTTCTTCCTCTCGCACGACATCCGCAAGGATGTACGCGTACACCTCGTCCTCGGCGACGAGTACACCGTCCGGTTCGAAGGTTCGGAGCTTCGGCGACTCAATCCCGACGAGCGCTCTACCGCCGCCCTCGTCCGAAAAGCGCTGGAGAAACGCGAGGAAGCAATCGGCCACATGCCCGCCGAGTCGTCACCGGGAGTCTCCATCCGGCGGATGGGCTTCGAGGAGACGCTCGACGAAGCGGCCCGCGACGCGACTGTCGTCGAACTCCACGAAGACGGCGACGCAGTGGTCGAAGTCGAACCCCCGGAGAATCCCCTGTTCGTCCTCTCGGACCACAACAATTTCACCGATGAGGAGGCTGATTTGTTGGCCGATGCAGCGGACGAGCGGGTTCGCCTCGGACCGGAGATTCTCCACGCCGACCACTCGATTACGGTGGCGCACAACTACCTCGATACAGAAGGCTATTCGCAGTACTGAATCGGGGTCGAGGTGTGCCACTGAGTCGTTCAGTGGCTGCCAATCATAACTGTTAAACGCGGCCGTGGCTTGCGTGAGAATGCGGGCCGGTGGGGTAGCTTGGTATCCTTCGGCCTTCGGGTGGCCGTAACCTCAGTTCGAATCTGAGCCGGCCCATACTGTATATACACCTTTCCCGCATTTTCTTACACTTTCCAGCCACTGCTGGGGGTGGTCGGCATGAGTCTCGCGCCCTCTCGGAAGGCGGGAGACACCGTCGAAACAACCCTTCTACAACACCACACAGAGATACGGCACGTCTCCGACGGCGATTAAACAGAAATTTGGGGTATTCGTGCGGTCACGCATCTGGTGGAAGCAGTTCCGTGAACTCGTTATCAGTGTGTCGTTCACAATATCAAAAAGGCTCTTACAGTCTCCATGAACGGTAGTGAGCCACAGTGATACTGACAGGCATGGGCTGCTGAATAGAGAGACTTCTCCACCTCTCGTTGGTCTGAAGAGCGGATTTATCATTAAATACAATGTATAATCTACCATGGCATACGTCCAGTGTAACGGGGCAGACCTCTATTACGAAGATCACGGCGAAGGCCCCCCAATCGTGTTTCTCCACGGTGTGTTGCACAGCCTGCGTTTTTTCGAGCCGCAGTTAGCTGGTCTCTCGGACAAGTACCGCGCGGTCGCCGTCGATTTCAGGGGTCACGGCCGGTCGGAGAAGACGGAACTGGGCCACACAGTTGCCCAATATGCCCGCGATATTCACACCTTCGTCGAACAACGAGACCTTGAGGATGTCGTCCTCGTTGGATGGTCGTTGGGCGCTCTCGTCTCGTGGGATTACGTGGATCAATTCGGCACCGAACGGATACGAGGACTGGTCGACGTTGACATGGAGGCATCTCGATTTCAGTGGGATGACTACGATCACGGACTCACCGACCTGGAGGGAATCCAGGACACGCTCGCGTTGGCGCAGGGAGACCGGACGAGCCTCATCGAACGCATGACGGAGCAGGTCTTCAAAAACCCCAGCGCCGAGACGAAAACGTTACAGTTCGACGAGATCTCTCGGACGCCGGCCTCAATCAGAAGTGCTATTCTGATCGATGCGGTCACACGCGATTACCGACGCGTCCTCCGCGAGATAGATGTCCCCATGTTGGTGTGCGCCGGGGCAGACGAAGAAACAACACGGGGGACCGTCGCGGCAGTGAGAAACGTCGCGGACCTCGTTCCAGACGCCCAGTTCGAACTGTTCGAAGACAGCGGCCACGGACCGTGCTTCGAGGAACCCGAACGGTTCAATCGGGTCGTGAGCCAGTTCATCGACACACTGTGATCAATACGCGCCCTTGGGGCTTGTTTAGACGCAAGTGTAAGCGAACATACAGATAAATCCCGGTCTAAAGACTAGGTATCTGGGGATGATGTTAGAACCCAAGTCGAGAGAACAAATATTCTCACCCCCAAGTAGACCCGCTGAGAATTCGGGCCTCACATTTTGAGGTTCCCGGAACCGGAGTCCATATCTAACTATCTGATGTCGGAACCGTGCTTGGCGTCCTCCATCGCGAGTTCGACGCCGAACTCGTTTACCGTGGTAGACGCTGGTAGTAGGGGTTCTGTATTCGGAATTGCCTCTGAAACAGCCACTCAGTACAGAGACGAGACTCACCGACTGGACTCGGACTCGACACCACAATCACCCGGTCCCCACTGTGAGTTTAGCGTCTGTCGAATTAGTTCCGGGTTTTATGTGACAGACGATTTATGCTTAGGTCGTATGTCCCCAAGTAAGCCACCCAACCTCATGCAACGAGTTTGTGACCGGCAATTCCGCCGGTCTACCGCGACGATCATACTGGTTCTCCTCGTCGCGCTTGCTGGTTGTAGCGGAGCCCAAACGACTACCACCACCTCCCCCACACCCACATCCACACCCACTCCCTCTCCCTCGGAGTCAGCACCCACGACGAGTGCCTCGGACTCAGTTCGACCGCTGGCTGATGCTGGCGTGAATGCGACGAAGGCGTGGAATCGAACGACACAGATGGTCGGCACACAGATACAACAGCGTCCGTCCATCAAGGTCATCGAAGTCGAGTCAACTGGGTACTTTGGACTTCCGCGATATCTGCGTGTCTTCACGAACGTCTCGAAAGAGCGTCAATCTGGCATTGGTGGGGCGTACCTCCCGTTGAACGACACCGTCGTTATCTACCAACGGACGGTAAACCAGTCGACACCTGACGAGCTGGAAGCGATACTCGTCCATGAATACGGGCACGCGATACAAAGCCGAGACCAGCGATTCCGTCGGAACGGCTCCGGTCCTTCCTCGAAGGACTGGATGGTAGCGACGACGCTTCGTGAGGGGATGGCAGAGTACGTGCAGAAGGCGTACGAACGCCGCTATCTCGACCTCCCATCCGACCGTCGCCAGACCAGATATGATACCTCGTCAACGGCGGAACGATACACGTTTGCCCCGTACTTCTATGGGATGCAATACTACGACCGGCGGGCCGACTCCCCATCGGAGCTTCCTGCAGTGGTTCGGACTCCGCGGGCGACGAGTGAACAAGTACTGCATGCGAACGGTTCCGGAACGGCCCCGCTTTCGGTCGTCGCCTCAGTGAACAAGTCGGTCACGAGAACCCAGACGTGGGGTGAACTCGCTACCCGGATTATGTTACGGGACTCACTGAGAGAAGAACGGGCAACCCGTGCCACAGCGGGCTGGAGCAACGACACGTACTATCAGTTCGGTCCGGAGGGTGCTGACACAGTTGGCGTCGTGTGGGCCCACCGGTGGGATTCGCCAGCTGAGGCGGACCAGTTCGAGGATGCGGCGAAACGCCATCTCGACCGGCAGCGAGCGAATACCGATGCGTACCGATATCGGTTCAAGCGCGTCGCACCGGAGACGACGGTTCTGCTGGCAGGAAACGAGATGTTCCTCGACTCGGTCGCGGTGACTGCGTCCTCGAACGAATCGGTGACAGTCACGGAGCGTCACAGCCAGTAACGGAGTCCTCGATCTTGTACTTCGGCTGCTGAACTGGGTGAAGCGATTCTATTCAGCAGACTGGCAACGAGAGTAGGTTGGTTTGGTTCAGCCGATGTGTCAGCAGTGATTCACGCCCGCCGTAAACTGTGGAATTCTCCCACCGAAAGAAGATAGCCCGCTCCGTGTGAGTGGCAACACTCTCCACCAACCCGTGTCTTTCACCTCCAGTTACATACCAACCGGCTGCGATCCGAATGTAGTTGCGGTAGTGATGGCTCAGACTAACCTGTGAGCAGATGGGTGAATCCGCCAGACGGGCCGTCTTTCCGTTGTGTGGTACGGCACCTTCGGAAGCGTGTCTGGAGGCACACGCTGGTGGTCCGAGCAAGTACAGAAGGGCTGCCTCGGGCGTTGGAGTTCCACTTGAAGCAGGCGAAAGAGAGGTATTCTATGCGTCGTATGTGAGTCGATTCTTCGTGCATATCGCGGGCTAAACACTCCTTAGAAAGCTGCCATCTCGTAACTCCCGTGACAAAAGAGCTATGTCCCGGCCTTGGTTGCACCCGGTATGATACGCCCTGTCCGTGTGGCAACGAAGACACGGTGCGGTGCTGAGAGACTGGTATCCGATGCGAATACCCTCCCAACGGTGACGCAATGACGGACAACTCACCACTCGACCGCAGAACCGTCCTCGGCGCACTCGCAACCGCCGGTATCGGGTCGCTCGCGGGGTGTTCAGCCCTCGGCGGCGATGCGAAGAGCCGCGACGAGGAAACATCGGCGGTCGGAGCCGATACCGCCCGGGAACTCGCAACTCAGTTCGCGCCCACGCTGTACTTCGACGCGGCCGAACAGTGGTTCCCGACGGACCCGCGTCCGTACACCACAGAGCAGGACGGCGAGACGGTCGTCTCCGGTTTCGACGCCTTCAACGGCTACCACGAACGGAAACACGAGACGGGCGAGCAGGCACCGGACCCGACGGTGTTCTACAACGTGGTCCAGTACGACGACTCGCCGCTCGCGGTGGTTCAGTACTGGCTGTACTCGGCGTTCGACCAGTTCTCGACGAACTTCCACTGGCACGACTGGGAGGTACTGCACGTCTTCGTCGACACGGAAGCCGGTGAGTCCGTTGGCGTGCCGCAGCTCTACGTCGCCAGTTCGCACTCGCGGAAGGTGCCGAACAACGAGTTCCTCGACCCGGACCCCGAGCGACCGCCGCGTATCCTCTCCGAACTCGGTTCGCATTCGAGTGCGCTCTCGCTCAACGACAGGCCCGACCGATTCCAGCGACTGCCGACCGGCGAGACGTTCGCGGACATCACAAACCGCGCACTCGACCGCCTCGAGGACCTCGAGGAGATTCCGGTCGCCTACGGACTGCCGCGGGACGAAGGGGCGCGATTGCCGTACGTCGTTCCGGAACTCGACGGCGTTCCACTGTACGAGAACGAGCGACTCCCCTCGGTGACTCGGGACAACCTCGTTGACCAGGCGCTGACCGTCCGGTCGTTCGACGCACTCACTTCCCCGCCGGCGGACCTGCCGGAGCGCTCGACGGGATTGGTGTTCGCTCCGAACGCTGATACTAACACCGCCACTGCCGCCGACGCCGACGTGGAATACACGCTCGTCCCGACGAGCGAGGTCGAACACATCGCTGACTTCGTCGGGCCGCAACTGAGCTTCGAGTTCGCCGTGCCGTCGTTCGCCGAGGACGCCATCGCCAGCCACATCACCACGACGAGCACGCCGTGGACCCAATCGCGGTATGAGAATCCCGCGGCGGACATCTCCGACCCGAGTCATCGGGCCGCACTGGCCGAGCGCTACGACAGTATCGACGGGCCATCGACGCTGAACACCGTCTTCGTGGAAGTTACAGATGCGGTCACGTCCGACGACGCACCCGACGGCGAGGGGCTAACGACGAAGGAACCGACCGTCGAGTCGGTGTTGCTGTTGGAAAGCGACCCCGAGGCGGCTCCGACGTTCGGCGGCATCGGCATAGTACAGGACGTACCCGCGGGGGAGCATCGAATCACCGTCAACGGGGCGGGTGTCGCGCCGCACAGCGAGAGTGTTCGCGTCGGCGAGTCCGAAGACGGCTTCGTGGCGGCTGGTGTCGACGGCGAGATTCCGCTCGTCGCCCGCGAGTCGGCGACGAAACTGGAGGTCGACGCCGACGGGGCCGACAGCGACCTCACGGTCCTCGCGCTGGAAGACGACTTCGCCGGCCAACTGTACGATGCTCCGCTTTCGGGTCCGGATGCCGTCTACGTCCACCGCGGCGGTGCCTACACCGTCGAGGTTCGCGACACCGACGACGAGATTGGGGCCTTCCGCGTGAACCCGGACCCGAACGTCGATTCGGACAGTTCCGAGCCGGGGTCGGATATCGCCGACGCCGTCCGCATCGACACCCCCCGAACCGGAAAGGCGTCGTTGGCGTCGTACCTCGCCGACGTGGCCGAAGAGACGCAGGCGGCGGTCGCCAACGTAGACGATAGCACCGACGGGACCGACAGCCAGCAGACCGACGACGGAGACACATCGACTGGCAACCAGCAGACCGACAACGGTGGTGCATCAAATGCTGTTCAGGGGCTTGCACAGGCGCTCGGTGCCGTCGCCGAGGCTGCTCGGCGGGCAGCGGAACGCGCCGACGCGGGTGACCGCGGGCAGGCCGATGCAAACCTCGACACCGTCGTTTCGCGGCTCGAACGAGTTGCAGAGCGGTTAGCCGCGGCTCGTTCGGACCTCCCGGACGAACTCTTTCAGGCGACCGAGCGTCGACTTACCCAGTCCCGTCGTCGCTCTGAGCAGGCGCAGAACGCAAACAAACTCTGAGGTCGCGACTGCGCCAGCAGGTGCTGTTTGGAAATTCAGTCTCTCAGTGTCGACGCGACACGTCGCTCACCGGTTGAGTTGCTATAGAAAGTGTGTGTTATCGTTCTGCCGCGAGGTGCGGCGTACTAAATTAGTTTAAAGACGCGTGAGGTTCGTCGCGCGAGGGCCCTTGGGGGCCTGCTCGATATCGAATTCCACATCCGTGCCTTCTTCGAGGTCCGGGCCGCCGATGTCTTCCATGTGGAAGAACACGTCGTCGTCAGCATCGTCCGTCGAAATGAAACCGTAGCCGCCAGTGTCGTTGAAGAAATCAACGTTTCCTTTCGCCATTGCTTTTGAACACACACGCCCTTCACGGATAAGACTTGTGAGGGTCGTAGTGTCATGGGTGCATTTTTCTGTGAATCTTTTCTGAAACAGCGGTATCAGTAGACATTTGTTTCTAGTATGTCGGTTCTGTGCGCGCTGACCTAGTGCTTCGAAGAGGATTGCACGCCCTTCTGTGGTATCAGCAGTTTTGAGGCTCGAAAGACGGTCGCTGTCTCCGACGAAATCTCACTTGAGCAACGGCCGCGCAGAAGGTGTCTCGCCGGGGTGCGACCCGAATACTCGAAATTTCAATATTTCCAAAATATCTACCGAACGAAACGATGGCGCGTGGTTCGTTTTTGCTTCGGCCGTCGCGTCAGAAGTCGCCGTTGACGATGTCGGCAACGCGTTGACGGTCGTATAGCTCTGCATCAGCGCCGTACAGGTCGGCCGCCAGACGTTCGGTCACCACGAGATTCGTAATCGGACCCTGGTAGAGACCACCCGCACGGTAGACGTTATCGTTCTTGACTGCGGTGAGGCTGCTTGCCACCTCATGGTTTTTCATATGCTTGACGACCGTGTTCTGGAATTCCTCGGCGGTCTTGGCTTCTTGCCCGCGGATGAGCAACACTTCGGGATCGACCTCCAACAGCGTCTCGTAGTCGATTGCCCCGCGGCTACTGTGGAAGTCTTTAACGTCTGTCTTCGCGAGCGCGTCCTTTACTTTGAGGTCGCGGAGATGCTTGAAGCTCGTTCCAGAGCTGATTGTGTAGGGATAGAATTTCCCCGGTGCGTCACCGCTGGCCCAGGTGACAGCCACCGATGGGCGTTCGCTTCGGCCGGGCACAACTGGAGCGAGGTTCGTCTGGAACTCATCGTGGACCGCCTCGAACGCCTCGTAGCGCTCCTGTTGCTGGAACACCTGCGCGAGTTTCTCGAAGGCCTCCATCAGGGTGTAGTACCGGTAATCTTCATGCCACGGGTAATCCGTCGAGAAGACCGTATTACCGAACACCGGGCCAATGTTCTCGCGCACTTCGTCGATGTCCTTCTGTTCCCACCCCTTGAAGCGGTTCATCAGGAAGTTGGGGTCCATAATGTGGACGTCCCCGTCGAGTTTGTAGAGTACTTCCTTACTGACGCTGCCGCCCTGTGAGAGGGACACCATATCGCTCTTATCGACGCTCAGTCCTGGAATGTCGTCGTAATAGTGCGTGTGATAGCGCGGAGTGAGCCAGACTCCTTTGGGCGGTTCCTGTCCGAGCGCGATACCCATGTCGGCCCAACTCCCATTATTCGCAACCCACGTTTCTGGCACTTGGTCGAATGAGACCTCACCGACCGGTTCCATCGAGGCAGTGTAGGACTGTGATTCTGCCGTCGTTGTCTCTGTCGACTCCGATTGGGTCGAAGTAGATGTGGACGTTGTTGTTGGCGTCGATTCGCCCCCGTTTTCAGTTTGGCCCGTACAGCCAGCCAATATCGCCCCAAGTGCTGTTCCGCCTGCCGCGATGAAACGCCGTCGGTTCATGTGTTTTTAGGGCCACCTAACATTTGATAAACGTTCCGAATTTAGGTGGGCCAAAAAGGTGTGAAATTTATTATATGTGGTGTCTGTATCGAATGATGTTCCGGTTATACACACGCTTGTCTCGTATTTCAAAGATTTGCGAGTTATTCTGTCATGCTGACAATTCTGTGGTTCGAAAGACAGCCACCGTCTCCGACGAGGCTTTACCCGTGGAGCGGCCGTGTCGATACCTGTGGATGCTAACGACGTTCGTCGCAAGTGGGAAGGCCGGTCGGGAGAGTTTTCGCCAGAATACTACGCGTACTACGGACCAAACGAGGCGAGTGAATCGATACGTCGACTCTTCGAGCGATTTCTCGACCCGACTGCGGTAATCCTCGAACTCGGCTGTGGGCCGGGACGCCACCTCTCGCACCTCCACGAACACGGCTTCGAGAACCTCGCCGGCGTCGATATCAACGCCGACTCGTTCGAGGTAATGGCCGACACGTATCCCGACCTCGCCGCCGACGGCACGTTCTACGCCGACGCTATCGAGAATATCGTCACCGAGTTCGACGACGAGCAGTTCGACGCCAGTTACTCCATCGAGACGCTTCAGCACATCCACCCGGACGACGAATGGGTTTTTGAGGAACTCGCTCGGTGTACGAGTGATGTGCTCATCACCGTCGAAAACGAGGGGGACGAACACCAGTCGACGGACGGGAGGTCAGTCAACGACACCCAGTACGACTTCCCACTCTACTATCGGAACTGGCGAGATATCTTTACTCAGTACGGATTCGTCCAAGTAGAGTCGGAACGCGGCGAACACGACACGTTGCGCGTGTTCAGACGAGACGAGTGACGAACGAGGCTGTTATGGGTGTGTCGTCGACTCGGCGCTTGCGCTCGCCAGCAACGCCGTCTCCAACCGCGGCCAGACGGACAGGACAACCCCAGTTGCAACCCAGATTGGCCACTTGACCGGGCTCCCTAACGCGAACAGCGGGACGTTGTTGAGCGTGTGGACCCCGACTGCGAGCAGGAGGTTCCCGGTTCGGTAGTAGACGAGCGCGAACAACACTCCGAGTACGAACAACAGGCCCACGCTCTGGAGCGTCTGCGTCGGTGTCGCACCCTGGTACAGACGAACGGGTACGTGAACGAGGGCGAATACAGATTGAGACCCGAGCAGTGCGAGCCCCAGCGTCGGTGTCGCAGGGAAGTCTCCTCGCTGTTCGACGTACAGACGAACCTGCTCCGCGAGAAAGCCGCGATAGACGACCTCCTCGAACAGCGAGTTACCTGCCAGTTCGGTGACCACCAGCCCCGCGAGAACGACGGGACCCCCTGAGAGTGTGGGGGACGGTCCGGGAATCGTGCCGGTCGAAACGTACGCCGCGGCGACGATGATACCCTGTGCGACGACCCAGACGAGGACGATACTCCAGAGTGCCATCCCGACCTTCGTGCTATCTAACCCGACATCATTCGGCCGGAGCGATTCGCGCCTGAGAATCGCGAGGACGAGGGCGAGCCCACCGAGATAGACCAAAAGCTCTGGCCGGAGGAACCCTCCCGTCGCCTCGTACAAAGGGATATTGACGTTCGCTTTTACCCACGGGTCGACGACGACAGTGAAAGTGAAAAGATAGAGCAGGCCGACGACGGCGAAGACGGCGAGGAACAACCGGGTTGTCCCCCGACGGCTGTTTGGAACGGCGAACCAGGACGCTTCGGAGGGGCGTGTGGACATACGTTACAGCTCCGAGTGAAGATACTCTACCGAGAGTAAATGTCGCCTTGCCGCTTCCCGGCGGTTGAGAACGCGCCGGTTCGCGCCCGGCGACACATCGGCTCGCGGTCGGCGACGGACGTACCGGTTCGCCCCCGGCGACGGACGTACCGGTTCGCCCCCGGCGACGGACGCACTTATCCCTTCCAGTAGCGTCCTCCCCTCAATGACAGACGCCCTCTCGTTCGATATTACGAGCGTCGACGACGTTGCCGAAAATCGGGACGAAGTGGTCGCGGCGGTCGAATCCCACGCCGGAACCATTGCGCGCGAACTCGCTATCCTCCAGGGCGGCGACTACGGTCAAGAGACATTCAAGACGCGCCGCGGGAAGTGGACGCTCAAGTACGAGGCGGGCGCGCTGCAGTACCTCCGGTTCAAAGGCAAATCAGGTGGTGAGACGTACGTCGTCTCGACCAAGCAACCGCCCGAGCCGAAGCCGTTGGCGACGGCGATGCAGGACTACCCGACGTTCGTCGAGGCGTACAACGAACACGTCGAGTCGCTCGACGGGGTTCTCGACGACGTGCCGACCGAGTTCCCGGCAATCACGACGACTGAGGAAATCGTCGCCGAGCGGGACCAACTGGTCGGCACCATCCGCGAAGTCGCAAACACCATCGCGGGTGAACTGAACCGATTCGACGGCGAGTACGGCACGTTCACCCAGCGCGTCGGCGGCACCCGCTGGGAGCTAAAGTGGGATGGCCCGCAAGTGTCGTATCTCCGCGTCGGCGGTGAGGGAGGTGTCTACCTGCTCTCGCAGTACGAACCGCCGTCAGCCCCGGACGTTCGGGAACTCGCCGGTGACTTCGTCGGATTCGTCGAGGCGTACAACGAGTACGTCGACGAGTTAGAAGCCGACCTTGCGCAGGTCTCGTTCGACGGCACGAACTGAGATTCGTCGTCTTTGGAGGGCCCCGTACGCCGACCGCGACGTTTTTGCACTCACCACCGCCACGTGAATCTATGGCTGATGACGACCTCGCGTGGGAGACAACCGACACGCGAATCGACTACTCGTGTCCCGGTTTCGACATCCGCATGGACGACGTGCGACTTCCTGACGGGACCGAGACGGACTTCCACTACGTGGACGAGCCACCGGCGGTCGTGGTCCTTCCCTTCACGTCCGCGGGCGAACTCGTCGTCAAACCACAGCTGCATATTGACGTCCTTCGGGAGAAACAAGGGATCCCCACCGGGAACCACGAGGAGGAGCAGAAACGGAATCACTTCTACATCCCACGGGAAACCCTGGAGGTTAAAAGAGCACAGAGCGTAAAGGATGAATCAGTTTTGCTCAGGGAGC
>NZ_JBZRPK010000715.1:0-7050 GCF_058382125.1 Haloferax sp. s1 | reverse complement strand
CGGGTGACGACCCCCGCGGGGCCGACGTGCGACCCCGGGGCGGGCCCGGGGCGGCCTGCCACTGCGTGGAGGAGCCCCGGGCGGTCGTGGTCTTCCCCTCCGCGCCCGCGGGCAAACGCGGCGTCCGCGACGAGGGGGGACGGGGGGGGGGGGGGCAGCACCGCGGTCCCCCCGCCGGTGGCACCGAGGAGGGCGACGACGATTACGCGGCCGCCGCCCACCGCGAACTCGTGGAGGAAACGGGCTACGAGGCGGAGTCGATGGAACCGCTCGTGACCGTCGAGCCCGCCAACGGCATCGCCAACTCGATTCACCACTACTTCGTCGCCCGCGGGTGCGAACAGCGCGCCGACCAGAACCTCGACTTCAACGAGAGCATTCGACCGACGACGGTCGACTACGACGAGTTCCGGCAGTCGATTCTCGCGGGCGAGGTTCGGGACGCCCGGACGGTTCTCGGGGTTCTCTACTACGAACTCGCCGGTGAGTGAGGCGGGTCAGGACGCGAGTCGAGCGGTCGAATTCGGGGGCGCAGGCGGGAAGGATTTTGGCATCGGGGTTCGTATTACTCGCCTGTGACTACTACGACGCGCTCTTCTGACCCAATCCGGTCCTTCTTTGCCGCTATCGCCCTCGGCGCTGGTGGTCTCATCGTGGGGACGGCACTCGTCTTCACCACCCAGTTTGCGGTGGTGAGCGCAGGCGTTGAACTGACGCCGCTGTCGCTTATCGTCACCTCGCTCATCCTCATCCAGGGGATTTCCTTCGGTGGCGTCGCCCTCCTGTACTCCCGTTATCGCGGTCTCGACCGGTCGTACTTCGGCGTATCAATCCCGTCGCTTCGTGACATCGTTGCCGTTGTTCTCGGCTACATGACGGCGCTTGGTGCGGTCTTCGTGAGCGCGTTCATCATCTCGGCGATTGGCGTCGAACCCGGGTCGAATCAGGTGACGGAAATCGCTGCGAAGGACCCCGAAGTGTTACTCCTCCTCGTTCCGGCGTCGTTCCTCCTCATCGGCCCCGGTGAGGAACTACTGTTCCGCGGCGTCGTCCAGAATCGCATCCGCGAGGCGTTCGGTCCGGTCCCGGGTATCGCCCTCGCCAGCGCCATCTTCGCTGCGATTCACTACGTCGCGCTCACGGGCGGCGCGGGTGGTCGGCTCGTCACCATCGGTATCCTCTTTTTCCCGAGCGTCGTCTTCGGGACAGCGTACGAACTCACCGACAACCTCGCCGTCCCGGCGCTCATCCACGGCGCGTACAACGCGACACTCTTCACCATCGCGTATCTCACGTTCAAGCTCGCCGAGATGAACCCCGGTGAGATTCCGACCGAACTGCTGTTCTGACCGACGACAATACCAGCTTTTTTCTTTCGCTGCCACCTCGGGTAATTGTGTTCTTTTCGCAACCTATGTTGGCAGCCCAGGGTGTAGTTCCGACTGCCATCACAGGCGAGATGCTTGTCGTTTTCGCGCTGATTCTTCTCTCTCTCGTCTTGTTCGCGACCGAATGGCTCCCCATCGACGTCACCGCAATCGTGGTGATGGTTCTTCTGATGGTACTCGAACCGTGGACGCAAATCTCCCCACGAGAAGGGCTTTCAGGATTCGCCAGTCCCGCCACGATAACGGTGCTGGCGATGCTCATTCTGAGCACGGGTATCAACCGAACCGGAATCGTCCAACTCATCGGGCGAAAGATGGCCGCCTTCGCTGGGAACGACCGCCAGAAACAACTCGCCGCGACCATCGGCGTCACCGGTCCGGTCTCCGGGTTCGTCAACAACACGCCAGTTGTCGCGATACTGGTCCCCGTCGTTTCTGACATCGCGCACAAGGGAAAAACGTCGCCGTCGAAGCTTCTCATCCCGCTTTCGTACGCCTCGATGCTCGGCGGGACGCTGACGGTCATCGGGACCTCCACCAACATCCTCGCGAGCGACATCGCGGCCCAAATCGGACGTGAGTCACCGGGTCTCGGCCTGCACGCGTTTGGGATGTTCGAGTTCACCAAGCTCGGTATTGTCGTCTTCGCCGTCGGTGCACTCTACTTGATGACTGTCGGCGTCCGACTGCTTCCCGAGCGCGTTCCGGCCGAGGACGACCTGGTCGAGGAGTACGCGCTACAAGAGTATCTCGCAGACGTGGTCGTCCCCGCCAACTCGACGCTCATCGGGCAGACAGTCGAGGAGGCGCTCGGTGACGATACCCTCGATATCGATGTGTTACAGCTCATCCGCTACGGTGAGCAGTTCTCCGAGCCGCTCGCCCGCAAAGAAATTCACGAGAACGACACCCTCAGGCTCCGGACGAACCGGGAAACGCTCGAACAAATCATGGGGACCGAGGGACTCACCTTCGTCGGCGGGCCTCGGACTGCAGACGACCTCCATCCGGACGAAAAAGAGCCGGTCCTCGTCGAGGTCGTTATCCCTTCGGGGTCGTTCCTCGTCGGCGAGACACTCGCCAGTTCGACGTTCCGCCAGCGCTACGACGCGAACGTCCTCGCGTTTCGGACCCGCGGGAAAGTCGTCCGTGACCGCTTCGAGGATATTCGGATTCGCGTCGGCGACACGCTCCTCGTGCAGGCCCCACCGGATAGCCTCACTCGCCTCGTTCAAAACGAGGACTTCATCGTCGCCCACGAATTCGAAGACGTGGACTACCGAAACGAGAAAATTCCGTTCGCCGTCGCTATCATCGCTGGCGTCGTCGGGCTTCCGGCGTTCAACATCCTGCCTATCGTCGTCTCGGCGCTCGGCGGCGTGGTTGCGATGATTCTCACCGGCGTCCTCAAACCGAACGAACTGTACAAATCCGTCGAGTGGAACGTCATCTTCCTCTTGGCGGGCGTTATCCCGCTCGGTATCGCCCTCCAGCAGACGGGGGCGGCGTCACTCCTCGGGTCGGCAGTCGCCTCAACGGCGACGGTTCTCCCTGCGCTCGGTGTCCTGTGGGTATTCTACCTCGCAACCGGTTTGCTGACGAGCGTCATTTCGAACAACGCGAGCGTCGTGCTCATGATTCCCGTCGCCGCCAGCGCCGCCGAATCAATCGGTGCGAATGCGTTCGCGTTCGTCCTCGCCGTGACCTTCGCCGCGTCGACGGCGTTCATGACGCCGGTGGGCTACCAGACGAATCTCTTCGTCTACGGCCCCGGCGGGTACACGTTCTCCGACTTCCTGCGTGTGGGTGCGCCGTTACAGTTGCTCCTGTCGGTCGTCACCGTCCTCGGAATCGCGTTCTTCTGGGGGCTGGGCGTGTGAGTCGTTACGGCTCTTCCGACTCCTCGCCGAACCCGTGGTCGTAGAACTCCGAAATCGCTCGGTCGTCGTCGCTTCCCGGCGGTGCACCGACGTACACTCCGACCTTCCCGATATCGGGGTGGACCGTCACGTCAGGTTCGCGCATGGTCGACACTGCGAGATATCGGAGCGTGGAATCGGAGTCGTTGACGACGCAGTGCGCGCCGGACTCGTCGGTTGGACACGGCACGTAGTCTCCCTCTTGTAACTCGTACGTTTCACTGCCGAGGCGGAGCGTTCCAGTACCAGAAAGGACGTACAGCGCCTCTTCGTTCGCCGCGTGGTAGTGGTACGACCACGGTTGGCACCCCGCCGGGAGTTCGTAGAGGCTACAGCCGAGTTGCTCGCTCCCGGCGGCCCCACCCAACTGTTTCTGTTTGAACTCGCCTTCGACGCCCTCGTAGTCGTCCCACTCGATGTCTGTCTCGTTGATTGGTTGCATACCGGGCATTCAGGAGGTGCGATAAAAGGTGTTGGCGGGCAGACGGGAGAACGAAGCGTTTCACCACGAATCAACATTCGTGGGATTGCGGGACGTTCAGCCCTGTTCTGTCCCGGTGTCCGGTCTGGTTCGATTCTGTTTTCAGTTCAGTTGTCTGGTCTCAGTTGCGCCGTTCGACACCGACGGCTGACCCGTCGAGTCCGAGTGAGTCGACTGCTGGCCAGCGTTCCCCGCTGGTGAGTTGCTGGACTCGAACTGGGTAACGAGTGACTGGAGTTGCTGTGCGCGGTCCGAGAGAGATTCGGACGCGGACGCGATTTCCTGAGTCGCGGCCGTCTGTTCTTCGGCCGCCGCCGAGACGTTCTGTGCTTCCGTCGCCGTCTTGTCGCTGAGATTCGTAATCTCGTCCATCATCGTCACGACCTCCTGCGTCGATTTCGCCTGCTCGTCGGTGGCACTGCTAATCGACTGGATGGAGTCGTTGCTGTCTTCGATTTTGTGGACGATTTCTTCGAGTACTTCGACCGTCTCGCCGACCGTTTCGCGACTCGCTTCGACTTCGGATTGCGTCTCGAAGGTGTCTTCCGCGACGTTCTCAGTTGACTCTTCGATATCGCCGATGAGCGACTCGACTTCTTGGGTCGCCTCTGCGGTTTCTTCGGCGAGTGTCTTCACTTCGCTTGCGACGACAGCGAAGCCTTCGCCCGCATCGCCAGCACCGGCCGCTTCGATGGAGGCGTTGAGCGCGAGAATACTCGTCTTCTCGGCGATGTCGTCGATGAGTTCGACGACCTCTCCGATCTGCGTGACCGACTGCTGGAGGTCTTCGACTTCGGAGACGGTCTCGGTCGACCGCGATTCTAACTGCTCCATCTTCTCGATAGTCGAACTGGCCGCCTGCTGGCTCTCTTTTGCGCGGTCGACGGTTCGCCGCGACTGCCGAGCAATCTCTTCGGAGGAGGATGCAATCTCCTCGATTGTCGCAGAGAGGTTACTCAGTTCCGACTCCGCGGAGTTGAGATTCCGGTGTTGCGTCTCGTTCCCCGCGGAGATTTCTTCGATACTGTCGGCGACGTCGGTGCTCGTTACCTTCACCGCGTTCGCGCTCGCGGTGACTTCCGAACTCTCGTCGTCGACCTGTTCTGCGAACGATTGAATCTGGATAATCACCGAGTCGATGGCGTCCATCATCTCGTTGAATCCGTTCCCGATACGCTGCATCGCTTTGTTCTGACTCTGCGCGTCGACTCGGACGGTGAGGTCGCCGGCGGCGGCCTGTTCCATCGCTTCGCCGTATTCCTCGGCCTGCCGTTCGAGGTCAGACGTGAGCGCGTCGAGTTCTGAACGCTGTTTGTCGAGTTCCTCGCGCTTTGCTTCCGCGTCCGCGAGGAGGTCCTTCATGTCCTCGACGATTGCGAGCGTCGCGGTGCCGCCGATTGCGAACACGGCAACCGTCGCGGTCATAAGCGGCCCGGTCACGAGGTCAAACACCTCTGCGTAGATCCCTGCCTTTTCGAGTGCGAGGCTGAACGTCCACATGACGCCGAGGATGGAACCGAAGGCGAACGTGAGCCAAAACGGTGATTCAGCGTCGCTATCGCGGTAGTTGAGCCATCCAAGTCCTGCCGCACCGATGAAGCCGAGCGTGCCGATTGCGTCGAAGAGTGCTGCGAGTGTAATCATCTCTGTTCACTCCGTATTGATGACCTGCTGGCGGCGGACGTACGCCGCTGCGAGGAACGTGATACCCGCCATGCCGATGCCGAGACCGTGTTCGACGAAGTTGAACAGTGGTTCTAAGAGGAACACTTCGACGTTCGTCGCCACCATTCCAGCGACGAGCAACACGTAGCCTGCGGTGAACAGTTTCGTTTCGTCTCTGTACTGCGTAACGACTGGTATGAGCCCGACGAGGGACACGACCAGTCCAGTTACTTCGAGTGGTGATAGCTCAGCCAACATTTGAGTTCCTAGTTCTGCTAAAATGTTTTTAAATTAGTCGCCCAAATAATCTATTTTGATAATTCTATCGCCCACTAGCTAGACATATGCAAACTTATTTTTAAGAACTGACAGTATCTGCCGCAATCGATTACAGTATAGGGTGTCTCGATGTACGCCGTCATCTTCAGGTGCGAACGCAACCCTTACCGCCGCGCTCGCGGAACGCCAACCCATGCGCGACCATTTCGAAATCCGCGATGGGGACCTCGCCGGCCGAATCGGCCGCTTGACCGTCCCTCGCGCGGGGGTCACTGTCGAGACGCCGGCCCTCCTGCCGGTCGTCAACCCGAATATCATTACTATCCCTCCGGAGCGACTCGAATCCGAGTTCGGAGCGGAGATTCTCATCACCAACTCCTACATCATCAAGAAAAACGAGCACCTCCAAGAGGAGGCACTCGACGTGGGGCTTCACGAGATGCTTGATTTCCACGGGGCCATCATGACCGACTCCGGGTCGTTCCAACTTGCGGAGTACGGCGAAATCGATACGACCACCGAGGAGATTCTGCAGTTCCAACACGACATCGGCACGGACATCGCCACGCCGGTCGATATTCCAACTCCGCCGGACGCCGACCGCGAGCAGGCTGAAGAGGACCTCGAAGTCACGAAACAGGCTATCGCCGACGCCGAGGTCGCCGATACGGGTGAAATGCTCGTCAACGCGCCCGTCCAGGGGTCGACGTATCCCGACCTCCGCGAGGAGGCCGGTCGTCACGCTTCGGCGTCCGACCTCGACGTGTTCCCTGTCGGCGCGGTCGTGCCGATGATGAACGCCTACCGCTACGGCGACATGGTTGACGCTGTTGCCGCCGCGAAACGGGGTCTCGGCGTCGACACGCCGGTTCACCTGTTCGGCGCGGGCCACCCGATGATGCTCGCTCTCGCGGTCGCCCTCGGCTGTGACCTGTTCGACTCGGCCGCCTACGCGCTCTACGCTCGCGACGGGCGCTATCTGACGGTTCGCGGGACCGAACACCTCGAAGACCTCGACTATCTCCCGTGTACCTGTCCCATCTGTACCGAATACTCGCCGGACGACCTCCGGGCGAAAGGGTCGGAAAAACAGGAACAACTGCTCGCCGAGCACAACCTCCACGTCACGTTCGCAGAACTCCGCCGCATCAAACAGGCCATCCGCGACGGCGACCTGATGGAACTCGTCGAGGAGCGCGCCCGTTCGCACCCCGCGATGCTCGATGGCTACCGCGCTCTACTCGACCACGCCGACCTGCTCGAACGCGAGGACCCCGCCTCGAAGGGCGCGTTCTTCTACGTCTCCAACGAGAGCGCT